>CALWTY010000056.1 GCA_944384585.1 uncultured Clostridia bacterium
GTCCTGATGCTGACACCCGGCTTCTTTTTCGCGGGACTGTCCTCCCTGACCGAGACGACGATCAAGGACGGCGTCCCCCGCCCCCGTATTCTGCGCTTCCTGGTCCTCTTCTTCTCGCTGCTTCTCGGTCTTCCCGCGCTGCTTGCGGCGGCGTCGGTCTTCGGCGTTGCCGACAGCATCAGGCCGATCATCCCGAAGCGAAAAGGGGACAACGAACCCTGACGTCTTTATTTCATCCTTCGGAGGAGGCATCCGCATATGCTTGCTAAAATCAAGGAAATCCTGCAAAATATCAGAACGTCGCGGCTGATGCCCTGCGCGGCGACGGCGCTGGTTTTCCTCGCCGTCACGGGAATCATCTACGCGACGGCAAAACCCGCCACGCATCTCATCTGGATCCTTGCCGCTATCCTGTATCTCCTTCTCACGGGGCTGTATTTCGGCCTGATCCGTTATGTCCCCGGCTCGGCTGAGGTGATGGAGAGCGATTCCTTCCTTGGCAATATGACCCTTGAGCTGATCGTCAAAATGCCCTATCCCGTCATCATCTGCAATGCCGCCGGCAATATCATCTGGAACAACAGCGCCTTTTCCCAGCGTCTCGGCAAGCGCAACATCACGGGCACACGCTTCGAGACCTTTTCCGGCGTCTCCCTCACCGACATCAGAAGCGCGGGACAGGACGGCGGCGTTCCCGTGACCGTCGGGGACGGCAGCTATTCCGTCCGCTGCTACGCCGTCTCCTCCAAGAGCAAGCGCTACTATCTGACGCTTTGGGAGGACCGCACGGAACTTGAGAACGCCGTCCGGACCATGAACGAAGAGGATACCACCGTCGCTTACGTCATGGCGGATAACCTCGAGGAGCTGGCCCAGTACGCCAAGGAAAGCACCCGCGCCGCCGCAAACGAGCTGGAGCGGCTGCTCAAGGAATGGGCGGCCTCCGCCGGGGGCATCCTCAAGGAATATCAGAGCGACCGCTATATTTTCCTCTTCCGTGCCGCAGAGATGGCAGATTTCATCGAGAAAAAATTCGACATTCTCGACCGGATCCGAGAAATCCGCGTCGGGGAGAGCAGCCTGTCGGTCACGGTATCGATGGGGATCGCGCAGATCAGCGGCTCGCTGGCCGATAAGGAGCGGGTGGCGGCGGAGGCGCTTGATATGGCGCTGCAGCGCGGCGGAGATCAGGCGGTCGTCAAAAGCCCCAAGGGACTTGAGTTCTTCGGCGGCAAGACCCAGACCGTCCAGAAGCGCACCAAAGTCCGCGCCCGCGTCATTGCAAACGAACTTGCCTCCGACATCTCCAAAAGCTCAAACGTCCTGATCATGGGACACCGCGCCGCCGATTTCGACTGCATCGGCGCCTGCCTCGGGGTCGCGCGCCTCGCCGCCTTCTGCGGTGTGCGCTTCCATATCATCTGCAACTACAAGGACCCCAATTTCAGCAAATGCTACAACCGCATCCGACAGCTGGAGGAATACCGCGACGGCACCGTCTTCGTCAATGCGGCGGAGGCGCAGGAGCTGATCGAAAGCAGAACCCTCACCGTCATCGTCGACGTCAATAACAAAATGCAGCTTGAGGCGCCGGCTGTCGCTGAGATTTCCCGACGCACCGTCTATATCGACCATCACCGCAAAACCGCGGAGTTCGACGAGCCGCCGCTCATCTCCTATATCGAGCCCTCCGCCTCCTCGACCTGCGAGCTGGTCTCGGAGATCCTGGAGCAGTCGATCCCCTCCGGCACGCTGCTGAAGGAGGAGGCCGACATCATGTACGCCGGCATCCTGCTCGACACCAAGCAGTTCACCCGGAATTCCGGCGTCAGAACCTTCAGCGCCGCCCTCTATCTGAGAGGAGAGGGGGCAAGCCCCGCCGACGCGCAGACCCTCTTCAAGTCCTGCCTGGAGGATTTCATCTCGGAGGCAAGGTTTGAGTCCAACGTCGTCATCTATCGGCGGGCGCTCGCCATCTCCTGCAACGACGAGGAGGGGAACAGCTCCTCCGACCGCATCGCGGCCGCCAAGGCAGCCGACAAGCTGCTGACCGTCGAGGGGGTCAAGGCCTCCTTCGCGCTCTGCCGGATCGCGGACAAGATCCATATCTCGGCGCGCTCCTCGGGCGAGATCAATGTGCAGCTGATCCTCGAAAAGCTCGAGGGAGGCGGGCACTTCGACTCTGCCGCCACCCAGCTCCCCGGCACGATGTCGGAGGCGCTGACGCGGCTCAAGGGCGCAATTGACGAATACTTCGCGGAAAACGCGGCATAATCGCGCCCGCACATTCCAATAGCATCAAAAGAAAGGAATCAATATCGGTTATGAAAGTCATTCTCACACAGGACGTAAAGGCTCAGGGCAAAAAAGGCGAGCTGATCAACGTATCGGAGGGCTATGCCCGCAATTATCTCTTTCCCAAGAAACTCGCGGTGGAGGCAGACGCCAAGGCCATCAACGAGCTGAAAAACCGCGAGGCGTCGGCGCAGTTCAAACTCGAGAGCGACAGAGCCGCTGCCAAAGAAACCGCCGCCAAGCTGGAAAGCGTCGTGGTCAGAATCGCGATGGCGCACGGCGCCGACGGCCGTCTTTACGGCTCGGTGACCTCCAAGGAGATCGCGGAGCAGCTGAAGCTGCAGCACGGTATCGAGATCGACAAGCGCAAGATCGGAATGTCCGATCCGCTGAAGGCCTACGGCTCCTATCAGCTCGACGTCAAGCTCTTCCCCGACGTCGTCGGAAAGCTCAACGTCGTAATCTGCGAATAATACCCCGACGGAGTCGACTCCGATCCTACGCAAAGGCGCGGCATCATGCCGCATACACCGATCATGGAACTGCAATCAAACGATCTTGTCAAAAAAATGCCCTTCTCGCTGGAGGCGGAGCAATCGGTGCTGGGCTCGATCCTGATCGATCCCGAATCCTTTTCCGAAATCGCCTCCCGCCTCAAAAGCGAGGATTTCTACCTCGAATCGCACGCACAGATCTACCTCGCCATGCAGGATCTCTTCCTGCAGAACCGCACGATCGACGTCGTCACGCTGATCGACACGCTGGTGAAGCGGGGGGTCTATGAGAACGACGAGGAAGGCAAAAAATATATCAAGCTCATCGCGGAGATCGTGCCGAGCGCCGCGAACGTCCGGGATTACGCCGGCATCGTGCGGGACAAGAGCCTGCTCCGCCGGCTGATCACCGTCTGCTCCGAAATATCCGAGACGGCTTACGCCGAGCAGGACGACGTGATGCATTTGCTCGACAGCGCCGAGCAGCAGATCTTCTCCATTGCCGAAACCAATGACACCAAGGGCTTTACCCATATCCGCGAGGCGCTTCTTTCCAATTACGAGCATCTGAAGCTCCTCAAGACCGATAAGGCCGCGGCCATGGGACAGCCCACCGGCTTCTCCGCCCTGGACAAGGTGCTGGTCGGGATGGGACCCGGCGATCTGATCCTGATCGGCGCGCGCCCCGGCATGGGGAAGACCAGCTTTGCCATGAATGTCGCCACCAAGGTGGCGCAGTTCAGCAAAAAGGCGGTCTGCGTCTTCTCCCTCGAAATGTCGGCGGAGCAGCTCGTCTCGCGTATGCTCTCGAGCGAGGCGCTGATCGACAGCTACTCCATCCGCTCGGGAAATCTCTCGGGTGACGATTGGGAAAAGCTCGCAAGAGCCGCCGCCATGCTCAGCGAATGCGAGATTCTGATCGACGACACCTCCGGGATGACGGTCACCGCCATGAAGGCAAAGCTCCGCCGCGTCAAGAACCTCGGCCTCGTCGTCATCGATTACCTGCAGCTCATGCAGAGCGACAGGCGGATCGACAATCGCGTGCAGGAGGTCGGGGACATTTCCCGCGGACTCAAGCTGCTCGCCAAGGATCTGAAGGTGCCGATCATCACCTGCGCCCAGCTCTCCCGCGGCCCGGAAAGCCGCACCGACAAGCGCCCCATGCTCTCCGATCTGCGCGATTCCGGCGCAATCGAGCAGGACGCCGACGTCGTCATGTTCCTTTACCGCGACGAATACTACGACACCGCCGACAAAAAAGAGGGCATCCAGAACACCGCGGAGATCATCGTCGCAAAGAACCGTCACGGCAGCACCTCCAACGTCAAGATGGGGTGGTTCGGACAGTTCACCAAATTCACCTCCCTCTCGGATCGGGAGGAGTGAGCGAGGCCGCCATGTCAGCAAAATATCCCCCGCTGCCGCAAAAATTCCAACAGGCGCTTTCCGATTTCGATATGCTCGCCGGCCGCCGCTCCGTGCTGGTCGGTTTTTCGGGGGGCGCCGATTCGGCGCTGCTGCTCACTCTGCTCTCAGAGCGGCGGGAGCTGCGGGTCTGCGCCGCTCATCTCAATCACGGCATCCGGGGAGAGGAGGCGGAACGCGACGAGGAATTCTGCCGTCGGTTCTGCCTGGGGATCAATATTCCCTTCTTTTCCGCCCGCATCGATATCCCCCGCCTCGCCGCCGAGCGGAAGGCAGGGATCGAGGAAACGGCGCGCCGGGAACGGTACGCTTTTTTCCGCCGCATCTGCGAGGAGGAGGGGCTGGACTGCATCGCCACGGCGCATAATGCCACCGACAACGCCGAAACCGTTTTGCTCCGCCTGATCCGCGGAAGCGGCACGGACGGCCTTTGCGGCATCCCGCCGGTGCGGGATAATATTATCCGTCCCCTGCTGCTCTGCACGAAGGAGGAAATCCTGTCGGAATGCGGAAGGCGGGGGATCCGCTATGTCCATGATTCCTCCAACGATAACACCGAATACCGGCGCAACTTTATCCGCCATCGCATCCTGCCGCTGATGAAGGAGCTGAATCCCGCCGCAGAGCGGACGATCGCCTCCTCCGCCCTCCTGCTCCGCGCCGACCGCGATTGCCTCGACCGCCTGACGGAGACTGTCTCCCTCTCCGACGGGAGAAGCCGGCTGACCGCCCTTGACGATGCGCTGCTCCGACGGGTGCTGGCGAAGGAGCTACGGGAGGCGGGGCTTTCGCCGGAGCGCCGGCATCTATCCGAGGCCGCCGCGCTGCTTCGCTCCGACCGCGCCCGGTTTTCCCTTTCCCTCCCGGGCGGCATCCTGTGCTGCGACCGCGACGAGATCGATGTGAGGAAGGAGGAGCTGCCCCCTCCCCTGCCGGACACCCCCCTTCACCCCGGCGTCAATCTCCTCCCGGAGGGCACGGCGATCCTCCTGAACGATTTTTCCGACGATTTTTCAAAAGATATAAATAAGCTCAAAAATATTTACAAATTATCAATACAAGCGTCTTTCGATTCTGCTAAAATAAATACTGTGTTGTTGGCCAGAGGCCGGCGAACCGGCGACCGATACCGCTTCGGCGGCATGACAAGAAAGGTCGGAAAGCTCCTTCAGTCACGCAAGCTGACGCTGCGCGCCGCACAGTCCCTTCCGCTGATCGCCGATCCCGACCGCATTCTCTGGATCCCCGGATTTCCGGTGTGCGACGAGGTCCGCCCGGATCGCGACAGCTCCCTCATCGAAATCCTGTGCTTCTTCGAAAAAATCAACTGAACGTCTCCGAAAGGAATAATATCATCCATGGCAATCAAGAATATAAAGGACGACATCGAAAAAATACTGATCGGAGAGGAGCGGATCGAGGAAATCGTCGGACGCATCTCGGCACAGATCGACGAATATTACAAGGATCGCGGATCCCGCCTGCTTCTGCTCGGCATCCTCAAGGGCTCTGTCGTTTTCATGGGAGATCTGATGAAAAAGATCACCGTTCCCGTCGAGATCGACTTTATGAAGGTCTCCACCTACGGAAGCGGCACGACCTCCGGCGGTTCGATCAACATTCTCCTCGATCTCTACCGCAAGGATCTGCCCAACACCGACATCCTGATCGTCGAGGATATCATCGACAGCGGCAAAACCCTGTCTTATCTCGTCGAATATCTGAAGCTGAAGGGCGCCAAGAGCGTCCGCACCTGCACGCTGCTTGACAAGCCGGAGCGCCGCGAGGTGGATTTTGAAGCCGACTGGGTCGGGGCGGTCATTCCGAACGAGTTCGTCGTCGGCTACGGGCTTGATTATGACGAAAAATACCGCGCTCTTCCGTTTGTAGGGGTTCTGAAGCCGGAAGTTTACAATATCTAAACTTACAGAGAGGATTAGCCCGGCGATGTCGGGCAAAACGACATGAAGAAGAATTACAAGTTAGCCATTTTCTACATCGTGATGACGATCGGCATTATCCTGTCGCTTTGGCTGATGTTCCGAAACATGAACACTGCGGACAAGGTCGTCTACAGCGAGCTGGTCGAGCTGTTCGAGACAGAGCAGGTCAAGTCCTTCGAGGTCGACGGCAGCAATCTCGTCACCATCGTCAAACAGGACGATTCGATCGTGCAGTATCAGCTCCGTGATTTCAGCGTCTTCTACTACGACTTCGGAGATATCATCAAGGAGCAGGTCAGGGAAGGCATCATCGAAAGCTATGAGTACGAGCCGATCGCAACCACGCCGTGGTGGGCAAGGATTCTTCCCACCATCGCCGTCATCGTCGTGCTGGCGCTTCTCTGGTTCTATATGATGAACCAGGCGGCGGGCGGCAAGGGCAGCAAGATCGCCTCCTTCGGCAAGGCACGCGCCAAGCTCGGCGCCGACGAAAAGCGCAAGGTCTTCTTCAAGGACGTTGCCGGAGCGGACGAAGAAAAAGAGGAGCTGTCGGAAATCGTCGACTTCCTCCGTGCCCCCGTCAAGTATACCAAGCTCGGCGCGCGCATCCCGCACGGCGTGCTGCTGGTGGGCCCTCCCGGTACCGGTAAGACCCTGCTCGCCAAGGCTGTGGCAGGAGAGGCAGGCGTCCCCTTCTATTCGATCTCCGGCTCGGATTTTGTCGAAATGTACGTCGGTGTCGGCGCATCCCGCGTCCGCGATCTCTTTGACACCGCAAAGAAAAACCCTGCCAGCATCATTTTCATCGACGAGATTGACGCGGTCGGAAGACACCGCGGCGCAGGGCTGGGCGGCGGTCATGACGAGCGTGAGCAGACCCTCAACCAGCTTCTGGTCGAGATGGACGGCTTCGGCTCCACCGACGGCGTGATCGTGATGGCGGCGACAAACCGCCCCGACATCCTCGATCCTGCGCTTCTCCGCCCGGGACGCTTCGACCGTCAGGTCACCGTCAATTATCCCGATCTCAAGGGACGGGAAGATATTCTCCATGTCCATGCCAAGGGAAAGCCCTTTGAAAATACCGTCGATTTCCATAAGATCGCACAGACGACAGTCGGCTTCACCGGCGCGGATCTTGCCAATCTCCTCAACGAATCCGCCCTCCTTGCCGCAAGACGCGGAAAGAACCTCATCGGAATGGATGAGATCGAGGATTCTTATATGAAGGTGCTGATCGGTCCGAAAAAGAAGGCCAAGGTCAGAAGCGAGCACGACAATCGCCTCACCGCCTTCCATGAAGCGGGTCATGCCATCGCGGCCTTCTACAGCCCCGGTGCCGATCCCGTCAAGCACATCACCATCATCCCTGCCGGTCAGGCCGGAGGCGTCACGGTCATGGTGCCGGAGAAGGACGTCTCCTATCAGTCGCGGAACGAGATGTTCGACGATATCGTCGTCTCCCTCGGCGGCCGAGTGGCGGAGCAGCTCACGATGGAGGATATCTCCACCGGCGCCTCCTCCGACATCCGTCATGCGACGGCGGTCGCCCGCAATATGGTCATGCGCTACGGAATGAGCGACAAGCTCGGCCCGATCCTCTACGGCTCCGAGCATAGCTCCGACGAGGTGTTCCTGGGACGGGACTTCAGCTCCGGCAAGAATTACTCTGAGAAGACCGCCTCCGATATCGACGAGGAGATCAAGAAGATCATCGAAAAGGCATACGCCAGATGCACCGAGCTGCTTCAGCAGCATATCGATAAGCTCAACAAGCTCGCCGAATACCTCATCAAGACCGAAACGGTCGACGGCGATCAGTTCAAGGCGCTGATGGAGGGCGATCCCTCCTTCGAGGAGCTTGATGCCATCGTGGCCGAAAAGAAGCGCAAGAGCGACGAAGAGAACGAACAGCGCCGCAAGCGTGAGGAAGAGGAACGGCGCAAGCGTGAGGAGGAGCGCGCCAAGCGTGACGCCGAGATGCACAACCGCAATATCGACGGCATGAGCGCGTTCGGACAGTTCCAGCGCGAGGAAGACAAAACCAATCACGATTCCGATCCCAACCGACCCAACCGATAAACGGCGTCTCCGGAAGAGGGTCGATACCGAAAGCCAAGCTGCCTGCTCCCCTGCCACCGCGGGAGGAACAGGCAGTTTTTTTCCGACAAAACGATGCCGCGTGGCTTGACGTCAGTGAATTTGCTATCGGCGGATGCCGTTCGGGGACGCCGATGAGAGGTCGCCCGACGGCTGTGTGGGGGATTCTGCCGTCGGAAAGCATCCCCGATCGCTGCAAGGCTGCCGGCGCAAAATACCGACATTTCCGCTCACCGGCGTACTTTTTTCGGCGGCAGAAAATATTCCGAAAAGTCTTGTATTTTGGGAAAAAGTGTGCTATAATAAAACCATCTTATCAAGAGTGGCGGAGGGACTGGCCCTGTGAAGCCCGGCAACCTGTCTTTGACGGATGTATGGTGCCAAATCCGGGCAGATGAGAGAGATGAAAACACAAGCCCTCGGTCTGCAGGGGGCTTTTTGATCCCCCTTCATTCAATTCCGAAAGGGTACCTGTCATGAAAAAACTGTTTACATCCGAATCGGTCACGGAGGGTCATCCCGACAAAATGTGCGACAAGATCTCCGACGCGATTCTCGACGAGCTTCTGAAGCGCGACCCGATGTCCCGCGTCGCCTGCGAGACGACGGCGACCACCGGCGTCATCTATATCATGGGAGAGATCACCACCGAGGCCTACGTCGATTTCCAGTCCATCGTCCGGGAGACTGTCAGAGAAATCGGCTATGACCGCGCAAAATACGGCTTTGACTGCGACACCTGCGCCGTCATCAGTTCCATTCACGAGCAATCCCCCGACATTGCGCTCGGCGTGGATCGCTCGCTGGAGGCCAAGGCGGGAGAGCTTTGCGACCGCTATGATACCGGCGCGGGCGACCAGGGCATGATGTTCGGCTACGCCTGCGACGAGACCCCCGAGCTGATGCCGCTCCCCATCTCCCTTGCCCATGCCCTTGCCAAAAAGCTGACTCTGGTCAGGAAAACGGGGCTTCTGCCCTATCTCCGTCCCGACGGAAAGACGCAGGTGACGGTGGAATACGAGGAGGATCGCCCCGTTCGCATCGACACCGTCGTCATCTCCTCTCAACACGATCCCGATGTGACACCGGAGCAGATCCGCCGTGATCTGATCGAGCAGGTCATTAGGACGACCGTTCCCTCTTCCCTGCTCGACGACCAAACGAAATTCTATGTCAATCCGACGGGGCGCTTTGTCGTCGGAGGACCGCAGGGAGATTCCGGCCTCACCGGCCGTAAAATCATCGTCGATACCTACGGCGGTTATTCCCGCCACGGCGGCGGCGCCTTCTCAGGGAAGGATCCGACCAAGGTCGACCGCACCGCCGCCTATGCCGCGCGGTATCTGGCGAAAAACATCGTCGCCGCGGGGCTTGCCTCCCGCTGCGAGGTACAGATCGCCTATGCCATCGGGGTCGCAAAGCCTGTCTCCGTTATGATCGACACCTTCGGCACCGCCAAGGTCGACGAGGCGCTGATCGCCGATACGCTGACCGGGCTGGTCGATCTCCGCCCCGCTGCTCTGATCGACCGCTTCCGCCTCCGCCGCCCGATCTACGCGCAGCTTGCCGCTTACGGTCATGTGGGACGCGAGGATCTCGGGGTGCCGTGGGAGGAACGGGATCTTGCCAAGGCGCTTTCCTCACTGCTCTCCCGCTGACCGACCGCCCCGCTGTTCTGCCTGTAAAAAGGAGGTAACACCATGACAACCGAGCAATTCTATCGCAATCTTGAGGTCCCCGATCATCCGATCGACGTCGTACTCGATACCGACGCCTACAATGAAATCGATGATCAGTTCGCCATCGCCTATCTGCTGAAAAATCAGGACAAGCTGAGAATCAAGGGCTTTTGTGCCGCTCCCTTTTTCAATGAGAACTCCTCTTCGCCGGAGGACGGAATGGAAAGAAGCTATCAGGAAATCCTGAAGCTGCTGTCGCTTGCGGGGGAAGACAAGCTGAAGAATGTCGTTTACCGCGGCTCAACCGGCTATCTGCCCGATGAAACGACTCCCGTGGAATCGGAGGCTGCGGAATTTATGACCCGCCTCGCCGCGCAGTACAGCCCCGAAAATCCCCTCTATATCATCGCCATCGGCGCAATCACCAACGTCGCCTCCGCCTTTCTGCTCTCCCCCGCAATGAAGGAAAGCACCGTTGTGGTATGGCTCGGCGGGCACTCCCTTGAGTACGGACACTCCGGGGAATTCAATATGCAGCAGGATGTCGCCGCCGCGCGTGTCCTGTTCGGCTGCGGTGTGCCGCTGATCCAGCTTCCCTGCTGCGGGGTCGTGGATCACTTCAGCACCACCCGATACGAGCTGGAGCATTGGCTCAGCGGCAAGAATCCTCTTGCCGATTACCTTGTGAAGAATACCATTGCCGCCGCCGAGAGCTATGCGGCGGGGATCGCCTGGAGTCGCGTCATCTGGGACGTGACGGCCGTCGCGTGGCTGCTCAACGAGCGCGGACGCTTTATGAACAGCCGATTGATCCCCGCCCCGATCCCGGAATACGATCATCGATATGCCGCAGCGCCGGAGCGTCATCCGATCCGCTATGTACATACGATCCACCGGGACGCGCTGATGACCGATCTCTTTACCAAACTCGCCGCTCCTCTGCAGAAGGCGTAACGGCGTTTCCCGCCGTCGACGGGTCTCGGTGCGCTGCCCTGCCCACTGTCAAACAAGCTGCCGCGGAACCCTTCCGCGGCAGCTTGTTTCGTTCAGACGACCGTGACGCCGATGCCTTCCCGCAGAAGGGCGGCGACGTATTTTTCGTTGTTTCCGTCGGTGATGATCCCCTTCACTCCCTTGATATCGGCATATTGGATGGAGGATATGACATTGAACTTGCTGGAATCCGCCAGAATATATCGCTGGGAGGAGTTTGCGAAGGCGATCTTCATCAAACGGGCCGAGGAAAAGTCAAGCGTGGTCAGCCCCCGCTCGATATCCACGCCGTTTGCGCCGAGGAAGCTTTTGGAAAAATGCAGCGGCTTCATGGCCTCTTCCGCCATATAGCCTCTGAAATCATGGTGGAGCGGGTTATATTCCCCGCCGATCAGGAAAACGCCTGTGACACGGGACAGAATATTGAGATTGATCAGGGAATTGGTGAAAAGCTGAAGTCGGCTCACTTCTCCCTCCTCAATGCGCTTGGCAAGCGCAATGCACATATGCGGAAGCGTCGTCCCGTTGCCGAGGAAGAGCGTATCCCCGTCGTAGACCATTTGGGCGGCGGCATAGCCGATCCGCCGTTTTTCCTCGACAAGCACGCTTTCAAAGCGATCATAGGTATATTCCCATTTATCGCGGGCAAGCGCGGCACCTCCCTGCACCCTGGTGATCAGTCCCTCCTGTTCCATCTCCAGAAACAGGCGGCTGATGGTCGAACTGGCGCCGCCTAGCAAGCTCATCGCATCCTCTACCGTAATCTTCGACGTCATTTTCAGCGCATCCAACAGCTTGTTTTTTCTGTCCATAATCGCCGTTCTGTTCACTGGCTTCCTCCTATCCGGATTCGCTGTTCCGCGAGACAGCGTTCCCGATCGGGATACGCGCAGCGCGGCTGCCGTGGCGGCGCTTGGTTGGTTCGCGAAAAGCATTCCGATATTTCTTCTGTATCAATTATATCCCATTGCCGATTTTATTTCAAGTCATAACCGGAAATTTATCTGTTTTCCCGGATCGGATCAAAAAGCGCTTCTTATTCCGGGAAGCCGAGCAACGCCCCGTCAGGATGCGTTCCACCCGTCGACAATGCCGATCAGATCCTCCAGCGCGGTCTCCAGCAAGGGGCGATAGGTTTCGTAAAACGATGCCACGTCTGAGGTCTGCGTGATCCCGGTGATGGCAGCGGAATTTCCCGTCATCCCCCGGATCTTATCGGCAAAGTAGCCGAGTCCGTAAAACTCTCCGAGATCATACAGACGGGACTCGAAAATGATGTCGAGCATCTCCATGGACTGCTCGTCCCGCGCGATCTTGTAGTCGAGGACATTGTCATAGAATTCGGGAATGACCGTAGCATAGGATTCTGCCGACAGTACCTCTAAAATCACCCCGATCATCTCAAGATTGACGGCATAGATCGGTACCGAGATCAGATTGTCGGAAAACACGCTGACCGGGCAGTGGTATTCCCTTTGACTCTCGTCATACATGGGGATCGGGAGAATGGCATATTCCGAGGCCATATTCCGCAGCTTTTCTCCCTCCTCCACCAAATCAATATAATCCGAACCTTTATCCAGTCGGAAATGGGTTCGGATTTATTGTATATATCGAGGAAATTGCAGATTGGTAAACGCAAAAATGGGAGGACTGCCGAGTATGGCAATCCTCCCATTTGTTTTATGTAGCGCTTTTCTCCGCGACTTCTTTTTTCTCTTTCCATTCGGAAAATGCCCGCTTACCCTCATCACTTTCATAATACTTCTGAATTACCGGCAGCAGGCTCCTTGCCAGAGATTCATATACAAACTCCGGAATCTCGGCGGAGTTGACATCATTCACATCATAGCCGCTCTTTTTCTTCATTCCGTTCCTCCCTTCACAGCGCACAGGCGAGTTTTATGGCGCGGATGAGTAAAGATATGCCCCACAGCGTTTGTGTCGCTTGTGGTGCATAAATTATCCGATTTTCTGCCTTTATCCTGACAAATTTTCGCCCGTCTCCTTTGGCTGGATCAGCTTTGCATTGGACGGATAATTAAGCGTAATCAGTGCGGGCTTCCCAAGCCCCTGTTTCTTGCGGCAGATCAATCCGCTGGACTCCAACTGCTGAAATATCCGTGTCACGCTTTGGCGGCTGCGGTGCAGCTTCTTCTGTGCCTGTTCCACTGTGAAGTAGAGACGGATCGTGCCGTCTGCCTCGACAAAACCGTTGACCTTTGAAATGCTGGCTCTATCCAGCATAAGCGCGTACAGTACCTTTGCATCGTTGGTGAGCTCTGCAAAGCAATCCTCAATGAGAAAACGAGGAAAAGGTATGTACGATGCCGATAGGCTCTCTACTGTAAATTTACAAAACTCTTGCTTCAACTCTTGCTTCATAGGACCTCCTATCCCATCCATCCTATCAGGTGTATTGATTGGATCGATGGATGACTTTCTTGAGAGTTAATTTATTTCTTATTGATTAGAGTATGAATTTCATGCTCGATAACCATTCGGAAATCCACTGTCCGGAAATCCGGTTACGGTACGGTCTTGAACGTCAGGCTATCCGTGATCTGAAAAACCGTGTACGGTAACTCCACATACGGATAATCCCGATGTGGTCATAATTCAGCCCGTTGCGACTGTTTGAATAGTTCCCAAATTTCACGCTGTTTCGCTTTTAACTCGACGATATCATCCTCATAAAAATGCCCGGTCTGATTGATACGGCGGCAAATATGGTTGATGTTCGCAGCGGCGCGGCTGACAGCAGCAGCGAGTTTCTTTTGCTTGGTGTAATCCACTTTGATGATATATCCGTCGATCGCCATCTTTCGGAGATATGCGCCCATGTTGCGTGTACCAAGCTGCGCCATCTTGCTTTCTATGAGTTCCTTTTCCTGTTCGGTGACGCAGAATTCAATTCGTATTGGTCTTGTTCGGTCTGCCATAAAAACACTCCCTTCAATTTACAACGGACATTTCAGATGGAAAACTTGGCACCCTTTCACTTTACAACGGACAATTTTTGGCTGAAACGCAGGTATCAGCGAAAATAAACCTCTCACTTTACAACGTACATTTGAGCAGAGAATATCAAGGCTGAATGTAAAAATATCTCCCACTTTTCAACGGACATTTTTTCGACGTTTGTCCACCGATATGCGAAAAATTTCTATAAAAATGCGCCCTCGGCTTTTTCAAGAACGAGAGCGCAGTATATCTGCGGATATGAGATTTTAGAGAATAGCAAGCACAGCCGGTGTCCGTACACATCGGCAAAATGGGCGTTTTGGGCTTACAGCCCCTACGCTCATTTTTCTTGTTGGGAGTACCCAAACCCCTATCTGTGCGATTTGAAAATGCTTTTTGAACTTTTCGGAAACCCTCTTGATTTTATTCGCTAATCGGATTATAATGTATAGTGATTTATTGTAACTACGATCAGGCGAACAAGCCGAGAGGACAGACCGGGAGGGCTGCAACTATGAAGTATCTTTCTGTCCCGCAGACCGCCGAGAGGTGGGGTATCTCATCACGGCGCATACAGATATTGTGCAACGAAGAACGCATACCGGGTGCGGTGAAAATCGGCAACAGATGGGCAATCCCCGATGATGAGCCGAAGCCCGCAGACGCGAGGATCAAAAGCGGAAAGTACGTTAAGAAGCCCGCCGAAAATGAAAATTGAGCCGCAGATAATAGCGACTCTAACTCGAAATC
>CALWTY010000057.1 GCA_944384585.1 uncultured Clostridia bacterium
GGGCGGGGGACGCCGTCCTTGATCGTCGTCTCGGTCAGGGAGGACAGTCCCGCGAAAAAGAAGCCGGGTGTCAGCAGCAGGACGATGTTCTGCGAGGCGAGACAAATCAGACTGCCGGAGCCCGATACCGCCGAAACGAGAAGCGCGGTGCAGAAGAACGCGGCGGTCAGCGGCGCGGGAAGGAGCTTCCAATCGCTCGGCTCCGGCTGCTCCGACCGAGTGATGTGCAGCAACGCCTTGTAGCTCCAGCCGAGAAGGAAGCTGAGGATCGTGAAGAGCATGACGATCAGACCGGGCATCAGCCCGATGATCAGATTGACGTATTGCTCTGCGTTGGCGGCGTTGATGAAGGGGACGGTCTGCCCGGCGACGGTCACCGTGAAGGACTCGGTCAGAGCGGCCTTGAGCGCATTGAAGAAGGGCGCATAGACCGTTTTGACGCCGTTAAGGGTGAAGCTTCCCTCCTGCAGGACGACCGTCAGCAGAAGGAGCAGAAGCGACAGGGAGGAGTGGACGGCGGTGAGAATGCCGACCGCGCGGGAGCGCGGAATCCTCCGCTTTGAGACATGGGAATAGGCGATTCCGCAGGGAATGAGCAGCAGGGCGGCGGCGGCGCGGACCGGCGATCCGGTCAGAAACCAGCCGAGAAGCCAGCCGCAGAGGGAGGCGGCGATGCCGGGGAGACAGCCGAGACGGTAAAAGAGCCAGGCGGCGCCTCCTCCGCTGAAAACCATCGGAAGGAGGGGTGCAAGGTTTCCGTCCGCAGTCGGAAAGGCGGGGGCGGTGAGGACAGTCAGGATAAAGACCGCGGCGGACGCGCCGACCGAAGCCGGTTTTTTGGAATATTGAAACGCTTCAGCCATGGCGAGGGACTCCTTCCGTTCGATGCTCGGTTCTATTATAGCATTCTTTTCATGATTTGTAAAGTTTTTTTGCCGATCTTCCGTATCTATGATACTCCCGTATTATAAACAAAGAATGTCCCCGCTATAAAAAAGATGAGAATATTTGCCGCCGGAGGAGGGAAATCGCCGCACTTGAAAAAACGTATTGTTATTTTGCCGCATATGATGTATAATACAGATAATAAGACTCCCATCCGCCGCGGCGGAGGGAGGGAACGGAGTGAAGGATATGAAGGGCTTTCGGAGCATACTTCCCGGGGAAATCCGGGAAAATCTGTTTTCTGCCGTCAAGGACGATTGGATGCTGATCAGCGCAAGGAAGGCCGACGGACGTATCAACACGATGACGGCGTCCTGGGGCGGCTTCGGGATCATGTGGGGAAGGGCGGTCTGTCTCTGCGTCATCCGCCCTCAACGCTATACGCTTGAATTTGTCAACGAGGCGGAATGGCTGACGCTCACTTTTCTGAAGGAGGGCTATCGGGAGGCTCTGACTCTTTGCGGGCGGAAGAGCGGACGGGACTGCGACAAAATCGCGGAGGCGGGTCTGACGCCGGTTGTCGACGGGGATCTGGTCGGCTTTGAGGAGGCGCGGATGGTGATCGCGGGGCGAAAACTCTACTGCGGCACGTTCCGCGAGGAAGGCTTCCTTGACCGCTCGATCGTGGCGGAGCAATATCCGAAGGGGGATTTTCATCGGGTGTTCGTCTGCGGGATCGAGGATGTGCTGATCCGATAAGGAAAGAGGCGGAGAAAGGGGAAAATATGGAGATCAAACGGGTATTTCTGATCGTGCTTGACAGCTTCGGAGTCGGGGCGCTTCCCGATGCCGGCGCCTTCGGGGATGAGGGGAGCAATACGCTGAAGAGCGTCAGCGCCTCCCCTGCGTTTCATGCGCCGAATCTGGAGCGGCTCGGCCTGTTCCGTATCGGGGGAACCGACTGCGAGCGGGAGGGTACGATGCCGATCGGGCTCTACGGCAAGGCAGCGGAGCGCTCGATGGGAAAGGATACGGTGACGGGGCATTGGGAGCTGGCGGGGGTCATCTCGGAGCGCGCCATGCCGGTCTACCCCGACGGCTTTCCGCCGTCTCTGCTGGAGAGGATTGAACGGGAGACCGGCATCGGAACGCTTTGCAACCGCCCTTATTCCGGCACGGAGGTCATCCGTGACTACGGCAGAGAACAGGCGCAGACCGGCAGGATGATCGTCTATACCTCCGCCGACAGCGTCTATCAGGCGGCGGCGCATGAGAACGTCATCCCGACGGAGCGGCTGTACGACTACTGCCGCGCCGCGCGGCGCATTTTGCAGGGGGAGCATGCCGTCGGGCGGGTGATCGCGCGGCCCTTCCGCGGCGAATATCCCGATTACGAACGGACGGCGGGCCGACACGATTTCGCGCTGGAGCCTCCCGCGCCGACACTGCTCGACCTTCTCTCGGAGGCGGGGCTTCAGACCATTGCGATCGGAAAGATTTCTGACATTTTCGCGGGACGGGGGATCGGGGAAAAGATCCCGACCGCATCCAATGCCGACGGAATGCAGAAGACCGCGGAGACGGCGGAACGGGATTTCAAAGGGCTTTGCTTCGTCAATCTCGTCGATTTCGATTCCGCCTACGGTCACCGAAACGACCCCGACGGCTATGCGAAGGCGATCTCGGCATTCGACCGATGGCTCGGCGGCTTTCTCGACTCGATGCGGGAGGAGGATCTGCTGATCCTCACCGCCGATCATGGCTGCGATCCCGCTACCGCAAGCACCGATCATTCCAGGGAATATATCCCGATTCTTGCCTACCGGCGGGGCATTCTGCCGGGCGATATCGGGATCAGGCAGAGCTATGCCGACGTCGGCAAGACGATCGCCGCCGTCTTCGGGATCGAGAATTCTCTGCCCGGCAGGGCGTTTCTGCCGGAATCGGAGCAGGACTGCCGCCGCCGGCTGGCGGCGCTTGCCGCCGAAGCGAGAAAAAAGGCCTATGCTCCCTATTCCGGCTTTCGGGTGGGAGCGGCGCTGCTCGGAAAGGACGGGAGCGTCACCCTCGGCTGCAATGTCGAAAGCGCCGCCTTTTCCCCCACCTGCTGCGCCGAGAGGACGGCGCTGGTCAAGGCGATCAGCGAAGGGAAGCGGGAGTTCACCCGCATTGCCGTCGTCGGAGGCCGCGGGGAGGAGCCGAATGCCGTCTGCCCGCCCTGCGGCGTCTGCCGGCAGTTTCTGTTTGAGCTTTGCGGCGGGGCGCTTGAGGTGATCCTGTCGGACGGAAGGGGAGAACCGGCGGTGCATCGGTTGGACGAGCTGCTCCCGCTCGGCTTCGGGGAGGACAGCCTCGGCTGACGCCATGAAGAAGGCGCGGCTTCGGCCGGAACGGCAAAACTTGAAAATAAGGAGAAAAAACGATGCTTACATCAGGCAGAAGCTATCATATTGACTGCGCTCCCGGCGAGGTGGGGCGCTATGTGATCCTGCCCGGCGATCCGGGACGGTGCGAAAAGATCGCGCGGCACTTTGACCATCCCGTCAAGGTGGCGTGCAAGCGGGAATTCACCACCTTCACGGGGACGCTGGAGGGAGTGAAGGTCTCGGTTACCTCCACGGGGATCGGAGGACCTTCCGCTGCCATTGCAATGGAGGAGCTGATCGAGCTGGGCGCCGATACCTTTATCAGAGTCGGCACCTGCGGCGGGATGAACCCCCGCGTTCGGGGAGGAGACTGCGTGATTGTGACCGGTGCCGTCCGCAGCGAGGGGACGAGCCGTGAATACGCGCCGATCGAGTTTCCGGCGGTCGCGGATTTCGGCGTGACCTGCGCGCTGACCGAGGCCGCAGGGCGGCTCGGCCTGCCCTTCCATACGGGCGTGGTGCATAACAAGGATTCCTTTTACGGACAGCATTCCCCCGAATCGATGCCGGTATCCTACGAGCTGACCGCCAGATGGGAGGCGTGGAAGCGCCTCGGCGTGCTGGCGAGCGAGATGGAATCGGCGGCGCTCTTCACCGTCGCCGCAGCAAGGGGCGTGGCGGCGGGCGGGGTCATGTATACCGTCTGGAATCAGGAAACGGGGGGAGCGGATTACGA
The DNA here is from genome assembly GCA_944384585.1 of uncultured Clostridia bacterium. Taxonomy (GTDB): domain Bacteria; phylum Bacillota; class Clostridia; order Oscillospirales; family CAG-272; genus Colimorpha_A. The sequence goes on from CALWTY010000057.1 coordinate 3,988, forward strand.
AGCCCGTCCGCAGACCGATACCGAGGCCGCCATCCGCATCGCGGTTGAGGCGATCCGTCTTATGATCCGAAAGGAAAGCGACCGCTGCGGCATATGACGGAAAAGAGGGAAAACGACATGGAAATCGTCGGAAACGACTGCCTTTTCCGCCTGATCCGACGGGAGGAGGTCCCCTGCGTGCTGTCGCTGATCCGGGAGCGGATGCGATGGATGGACGAGCGGGGCATCCGTCATTGGAACGAGGCCCGATACGATTTGATCTATCCGCTCTCCCATTACGAGGCGGAATGCGAGGCGGGGCGGCTCTTCGTGCTGGAGGAGCGGCAGAGCGGCAGAATCGTCTGCGCCGGCGCACTGATGGAGCATGACGAGCGCTGGCAGGACGGGGAGGATGCGCTTTATCTGCACCATTTCGTGTCGGAGGCGGGGGAGCGGGGCTTCGGAGCTCTCTTCCTGCGCTGTGCCGAGCGCTATGCGGCGGAGCGGGGGAAGGGTCGGATGCGGCTCGATTCGGCGGAGGGAAATGAGGCGCTTGCGGGCTATTACGCCGCCCGCGGCTACCGTCGGGTCGGACGGTGTCGGGAGGGAGGCTATCGCGGCATCCTCTACGAAAAGACGCTGACGCCGGTCGGTTGAGACGAGCCCCTGCCGAAGAAACAAATGAAACGCCCAAAAGGGCGGAAACCGGAGGACTGCCGCAAGCGGATCGGGCTTGCGGCAGTCGGAGTTTATTCAAAGACGAAGCGGCGGAAGAAGAGTCCGTCGCTCCCGATCGGCTCAAAGGCGCACCGATAGTCCTCGTTGACCTGCGGCGAGGAGACGAGCACCTCTCCCGATACCGGAATCGACGGGAGGGGCTTTTTGATGTTCGGCCCGTGAATCCCGTACCAGACCACATCGGAGCGGGAGGCAAGCGCCGTCGCCTTGCCGCACAGCTCCGACTCGAAGACCGACGAGCCGAAATAGCCGAAGATCCCGTGGCCGGTGTCGACGGAAAGACAGAGGATCGGCTGTACCGAGCGGGAAAGCATCGTCTGCGGCATCAGGGTGATGCGACAGGAGCGGAAGACGACGGTCGATTCCCTTGTCGGGGAATAGAAGAGGAGGCGGATGCCGCGCTCTGACGCCTCCTCGGAAAGCGCGCTTGCCGCCTCAGCCGTCGCATCGTCGGTCGGCTCCGGCAGGATCAGACCCGAGAGGCGATTGTTATCGGCCAGTTTGCAGAAGGTGGAGACATGATAGCGGTGGAGATGAGTGAGGAGCAGCACATCGACCGAAGCGTCGTACAGCTCGCTTGAGGTCAGGGAGGCGACGCTCTTGCTCCGGGTGTATCGGCCGTCGGAGAAATCGCAAAGCAGCGTGCGTCCGTGCTGACGGATCAGCAGATAGTCGTTTTTCATGAGATTGACCGACAGGATCGTCACCGAGTCTCCTGTGCGGCGGGTGTAGAGCGCAAGCCCGCCGGAATAGATCCCGCTCCAGATCACCGCGGGGATCAGCAGGAACAGCACGCTCCGTTTTTTGAGGAACAGCAGCAGAACAAAGGACAGCCCGGCAAAGACGAAGGCCGTTACGGTAAAGTCATGTCGCAGGGAGATCGGCTCCGGCACAAGGCGGGCGAAAAAGGCGGCAAGATCGGTGATGAGCGCCGCAAGCGAGCCGGTCAGCCCACCGAAAAAGGCGGCGGGAGGTCCGACGGAGAAGAGCAGAAGCCCTGCCGAAGCAAAGAGGAAAATCCCGGAAAGAGGAACAAAGAGCAGATTGGAGAGCGGCGCGACCACCGAAAGCTCCCCGAAATACAGAAAGGTGAAGGGAAGGGTGAAGAGCATGGCGGAGAGGGTGACCGAGGCGGAAGCGAGAAGCTTGCCGAGGGCACGGATCGGGCGGGGCTTGTGTGTCGCTTTGGAGAGGATCGCGGAGGAGAGGCGCTTGCCGAGGGTAAGAAGACCGAGGGTGGCGGAAAAGGAGAGGAGGAAGCCGACGTCCGCCGTCGCATCGGGAGACATGAACACGATCAGCGCTCCCGCCGCGAACAGGGCGGTGAGAGGATCCTTCGCCCGCCCCGTAAAGGAGGCGAGCAGAGAAAGAAAATACATGATCCCGGCGCGCACCACCGACAGCGTAAAGCCGGTGAGGAATATCATGAAGAGAATCAGCGCCGTGCAGAGCAGCAGCTGAAGCAGACGCGGCAGATGCAGGCGGCGGAGCAGGACAAGCAAGCCGCCCGCCAGCACCGTAAGATGAAGGCCGCTGACTGCGAGGATGTGGGAGATGCCGAGGAAGCGGAAATCCCGCTTTACATTGTCGGGCACGTCCTCCCGACGGCCGAGCAGCAGCCCGGAGGCCAGCCCGCCGTACTCCTTCCCGGCCCGGAGGCGCATTCCGGCGGCGAAGCGCTCCGAGAGCTGTCGGAAGAAGATCGTCGGGGAGCGGTGTTCTCCGATCACACGGCAGTCGCTCCCCTCTCCCTCCGCCGTCAGAAGAATCGAGAGGGAGGCATAATACCGACGGAGCGGGAAGCCGTTCTCCGCCTTTGCGGGGCGGGCCATCACGGCGCGCAGGGAGACGATCCTCCCGATCTCGGCGTCGAATTCCCCGCGTAGGATCAGCTTGACGCGGAAGGAGGCCGCGCGGCCGTCAAGCGTGCGGACCTTCGCCGTATAGACGGCGGCGAAATCCTCCTTGAGATCGATCTCCTCGATGACCGCCGTCATCTCGGCCTCCTGCCCGTCAAGGGCGAGAATGCGCGCAGAGATCCGATCCTTGTGCAGCAGCTGAACAAGATCGGCCGACAGGACTGCCAGACTGATCAGCAGCACCGCCTTCCCCTGCTGCCGCAGGGTGCCGTGACGGCAGAACAACAGGATAATGCCCGCCGCAGTCGGGAGCGCAAGAAGGCAGAGAAGGGAGAGACGAAGCCCCTTGTCTCCTTCCGAAAGGATAAAAACGGAGAGCAGAAAGGCTGCGCAGAAGGAGAGCATGGGATATTTTCCGATTCGCTCCACAGCTGTCTCCCCCTCCTTTCTCAAGTTTCTCTCGGCAAGTTGTTGCTGACTTAAACTGCTTTTTCGGTTTTATCTGAAGTCAGCCGGTTTTAAACCTCATTTTCACTTTTTTGCGAACTGATTATCCGTTGCCAACGTGTTGCCATGAAGATAATATAGCAGAACTGACAATTCGATCCATCTGCATTTCAGTAAAATAAAGGCATCGCAGAACTGAAAGATCTTTTCCCCGGGAAGTCCGAGTTATCTGTCAGGACATTGCATATTTTATCAGGCGATTAACAGTACACGAATCAGTCATTCCATGCTCAATTGAAGGGGTTCCTCTGCAATTGTTGAACAGAAAAGTGCAGAGGGGTTTCCAATCACAGTCAAATATAAAGGTCCGGGTATCAGCGGCTGAATGGTATGACCCTCTTCTTGTACCGGCAGTCGACCGGAACGTTCACTGACTATTGTAGCATAAAAAGAAAATATTGGCAAGTTTTTTTCGTTTTGATGAATGCCGCCCGCTCCCTGCGGTCGATACTCTGTAAAAACAAAAAAACGGAGGAGCGGAATGGAAATCAGACGATATCTGAACGGAAGACCGGTGAGCAGACGGGAGCTGGCGGAGGCGCAGCTGCTGACGCCGGAGCTGGAGAGCGCGGTGCGGGAAGCAAGGAGGCGGGCGATGGCGGAGGAGGGAGGGGGCGGCCCGGTCTCTCTCCCGGTTGCGTCGGACGCCCCTCCGCCTTCTGCCTTGTCGGGCGGACAGGCGGCTTCCCCGACGGGGAGGCGCGGCGGACGGGCGGAGGACGGCGGAGAGAAAACGCCCTCCTCCGCCCCGCGGGGTGAGACGATCGGATGAAGAAGCACGCGGCGCTCTACTGTCGGGTCTCGACCGACGCGCAGTACGAGGAGGGGTATTCCATTGAGGCGCAGCGCGAGATGCTGATTGCCTATTGCGTCAGCCGGGACATCCGCTCCTATGAGCTGTATATCGACGGCGGCTTCAGCGGCAGCAACATCGACCGCCCGGAAATGACGCGGATGATCGACGATATCAACGCCGATACGGTCAGCCATGTCATCGTCTACAAGCTCGACCGTCTTTCCCGCAGCCAGAAGGATACGCTGTATCTGATCGAGGATGTTCTGATCCCCCACGACGTGAGCTTCATCTCGATGAACGAAAACATGGATACCTCCACCCCGATCGGGCGCGCCATGCTCGGCATCATGTCGGCGTTTGCGCAGCTGGAACGGGAGACGATCCGGGAGAGAACGCGCCTCGGCATGAAGGAGCGGGTGAAGAACGGGCTGTGGCCGGGGGGAGGGAAGATCCCCTTCGGCTACGACTATGACGCCGGACGGGGGATCCTTGTCCCGAACAAAGATGCCGAAACGGTACGGCTGATGTATGAGCTGTACCTGCAGGGCCGGTCGATGATGTCGATCGCGCGGCAGGTGGGGTTGAAATACGAGCGGCTGGCGGAGCAGATCCTGCGGCGCAAAACCAACGCCGGCTATATCGTCTACAACGGCGTCGAATACAAGGGGCGGCATGAGGCGATCATATCGGAGCAGACCTATGAACGCGCCATGCGGCTGATGCGGGAGCGGGCGAGGGATCATCTCTCCCCCTCCCGCTGTCTGCTGGCAGGCCTGGTACGGTGCGGGGTCTGCGGCGCGAAGATGCGGTATCAGAAATGGGGGAAGCGGGGCTATAAGATCTACTGCTATTCCCAGGACAAGGGGAAGCCCCATCTGCACCGATCGGAGCATTGCGACAACGACAAAATATGGGCGGACGAGCTGGAGAGCAGCGTGATTTCCGATCTCTTTGCCATGTCCGCAAAGATCGCGCAGGAGGAGCGGGACGGCAGAAGCGACGGCTTTGAGACGCTTCTTGAAAAACAGATCGGAAGGCTGATAAGGAAGCTGAAGAATCTCTACAATCTCTACGGCGAGAACGCCGACGAAGCCCTCACCGAAACGATCGACCGAACGAAGCGGGAGCTGGCGGAGGCAAAGCAAGCGCTTGCCGACCGTCGTGTCAGGACGGAGGAGGGGCAGGGGAGGAGGGAGCTGCTTGCGCAGCTCGACAGCGCGGAGCAGACATGGGAGTATATGACCGTGGAGGAGAAGCAGAGCGTGCTGCGAAGCTGCATCGACCGCATCGTCGTCACCTATCAGCACGTCGGGATTTACTATAAACTGTTGACAGACGGGGAGAAATAGGATATAATCAATGGTATCGAAGTGATTCCCGAAAAGGAGGCAGAACGATGGGTAGATTCGGGACACCGCAGCTCGGATACCTGCGGGACAGCGAGGAAAACGATATTCCGGAGCTGAATCAGTGCCCCTCCTGCGGCGCTTTTTTTGAAGGAGATATCTGCCCGGTCTGCAAAACCCCGTGCCCCGAGGAAATGAAGGCCGGAAACCGGAAGCCTCCCCCCAAAAAGAGAAAAAAGAGGGAAAAGAGCTATGTCCGCGGGCTTCCCCCTCCGCTGTATCAGCAGACCTGGTTCATTATCGTCGTTCTCTTCATCTCGAAGCTGTTCGGGATTTTGCTCGTCTGGATGAGCGAATGGAAGAAGTGGGTCAAGGTCACCGTGACGATTCTGGCCGTCTTCGGAGGATCTCTGTATATCGTCCTGTTTTCCCTGCTTCGCGGTCTTCTGTACCGCGAGCCGGCTTATGTCAATGTCTCGCTCCCGGAAAGCAGCTACCGGGAGCAATGCTCCGACAGCATCTACGAGGAGCTGGTGCGGTATCCCGACCGCTTCCCCGATTTCTATGTCACGGAGGAGCTGACGGTTCTCAAGGTGGCGGAGGGATACGGCGGCAAAGAGGAGTACGGCGACTTTATCCTGTGCGCCGACGCCGACGGCAGCCGATATGCCCTGCTTGACTGCCGCCGGGACGGGGCGGGGATGATGGAGGGAGACAGGATCCGGATTTTCGGACAGTTTGCCTACGTCGGGGCACTGCCTGCGCTGCAGGACAATCTGAAATATCCGCTGATTTATACCGCCTATATCGACGTGCTTCCCGCCGAGGCGGAATCTCAAACCGACAGGAGAACGGAATGAAAGCGATCAGTAGAATCCGGGACTGGTTCAGGAATTATTGGTATTATTATAAATGGCCGGTCATCATCGCCGCCTTCTTTCTCGGCGTTGTGATCTTCTGCATCGTGCAGACGGGAGATCGGGAGAAATACGATGTCTGCATTCTCTATACCGGACCGCATCGCTTTGAGGTGGGGGAAAAGGAGTCACTTGCCTCCTCCTTTGCGCAGATTATGGCGGAGGATTACGACGGAAACGGAAAGAAGAACGTTCAGATCGTCGATATGACCGCCTACACCGACGATCAGATCCGGGAGGCGCTCGGCACCTCCGACGACCCCACCCTTGCCATCCAATACGCGCCCTATACCGTCGACAATGTCAGAAAGAGCTTTTCCCAGCAGGCCTTTTCGGGGGATACCGTCATCTGCATCGTCGACGTCTATTGGTATGAGCTGCTCCGAGAGGCAGACGGGCTGGTCAGGCTGGAGGAAATCCTCGGGTACCGCCCGGAGGAGCTTGTGGACGATTACGCGGCGGATTTCGGCTCGCTGCCTTTTTCCTCCTTTTTTGAGAGCGCAGGAAAGCTGCCGGAGGGAACGGTGATCTGCTTCCGACGTCTCCCCACCGCCTCGGCCTTCACCGGAAGGAAGGCGGCGGAGCGCAACTATGAAAACAGCAAGAAGCTGCTGCGGGAAATCTTTTCCTTCGAGCTGCCGTCGTAAGGGCGGTGAGGAGGCTACGGCGTAAGGAAGCCGTAGAACTGCAGGATGCCGTTGTAAATCCCGGTGGCAAGCGCGCCGGGATCCTGCGACATCAGCGCCGCGTCGCCGGCGTTGGTGATGAAGCCCAGCTCGATGAGAACGGCGGGCATGGCGGATTTTCGCAGCACCCAAAGGGAGGGGCGCACCTTCATGCCCCGATCGGGAAGCCCCGTCGCACGGTTGAGCCAGAAGAGGATGTTCTCTCCCATCGGATATCCCGGGGAGGTCGTGGAATAGGCAAAGCCCTCGCTTCCGCTGGCGCTTTCGATCGTCGAGGCGTTGGCGTGGATGCTGATGAAAAAGTCTGCGCCCCAGGAGTTGGCGGCGTCGGTCCTTGCCCGGAGGCTGGAGGCGACGCTTGTGCCGAGAACCTCGTCGGGGGCGTTTCTTGACAGCCGCACCTCAAAGTCGGGATTGTCTGCCAGCAGCGCTGCCGTCCGCCTTCCGACCTCATAGGTGATGTCCTGCTCGTACAGGCCGTTCCCCTCCGCTCCGGTGTTGGGATTGCGCGGATTGTGGCCCTGATCAAGAAATATTTTGATTGCCATATGATTTCCTCCGTTGTGATGATCTTCCCTGACAGTATATGACGGAGCGGGATTCTTGACAAAAAACCGATAGTAAGGCCGGTAACAGAATGGAATTTCAAGAAATACGGCGGATTCTCAGCCGCACAAGACGCGCCGTCGAGGATTATGGCATGATCGAAGAGGGCGACCGCATCGCCGTCGGGCTTTCCGGCGGCAAGGACAGCATTGCGCTCCTCTGTGCGCTTCTTGCGCTGAAACGCTTTTATCCGAAGCAATACGAGCTGACCGCGCTGACCGTTTCCATGGGCTTTGAGGGGATGGATTTTACCCCGATCGCAGATTTCTGCGCCGCCTGCGGCGTGCCCTACCGCGTTGTCGGGACGGAGCTGGCGCACCTGATCTTCGATGTCAGAAAGGAGAGCAATCCCTGCTCCCTCTGCGCGAAGATGCGGCGGGGCATCCTCCATGATGCCGCGAAGGAGGCGGGCTGCAATAAACTCGCCCTCGGCCATCATTACGACGACGTGATCGATACCTTCATGCTGAATCTGTTTCATGAGGGACGGCTCGGCGCTTTCCTGCCGGTCACCTATCTCAGCAGGAAGGATCTGACAATGATCCGTCCGCTGCTCTATGTCCACGAGAAGGACGTGCGGTATTTTATGTCAAAGAACAACCTGCCTCTGGTGGAAAATCCCTGCCCGGAGGACGGTCATACCGAGCGGGAGAAGGTGAAGAGGATGATCAACTCCCTCGATCGTGAATACAAGGGACTGAAGCACCGCATCTTTCACGCGATGGAGGAGGGCGGGCTTCTGACCCTGCCGGAAAAAAAGGCGGGGGAGGAGGGCGCGGCAGCCGTCGGGGAGCCGTCGGGAGCGCCGCATGCCGGAGAGGCGTCCCCGACCGGGAGCGGACGATTGCCGGATCAACGATAAATTAATACCCGCCCTGCCGGTATGCGGCAGGGCGGGTGCTGTTTATATTCCGAAACTCCGGTCCCGACAGGGATCAGCGCTGCTTCTTTGCGATCTCAAGAACGAGGCTGTCGAGGAATTCCCCGACGGGGACAGAGCCCATATCCCCGTTTTTGCGGGAGCGGACGGCGACGGTGCGCTCGCTCATCTCTTTGTCTCCGAGGATGAGCATATAGGGGATCTTCTGCAGCTGCGCCTGCCGGATCTTGTAGCCGATCTTTTCATAGCGGTCGTCGATCTCGACGCGGATGCCGAGGGCATCCATCCGGTCGGCGATCTCCCGCGCGTAGTCCAGATGCTCGTTTCCGATGGGGAGGAGCCTGACCTGAGTCGGGGAGAGCCAGGTGGGGAGCGCCCCGCCGTATTTCTCGATCAGATAGGCCAGCGTGCGCTCATAGCAGCCGAGGGAGGTGCGGTGGATGATATAGGGGCGCTTCTTCTGTCCGTCGGTGTCGGTGTATTCCATGCCGAACTGCTCCGCAAGGAGCTGGTCGACCTGAATGGTCACGATGGTATCCTCCTTGCCGAAGACGTTTTTGTACTGGATGTCGAGCTTCGGTCCGTAGAA
>CALWTY010000058.1 GCA_944384585.1 uncultured Clostridia bacterium
CCCTCCTGGATGGCGTTGGCCATGACGGAGGAGATCAGCTTGATGGCGCGGATTGCGTCGTCGTTGCCGGGGATGATATAGTCGGCGTCATCGGGATCGCAGTTGGTGTCGACGATGGCGATGACCGGGATACCGAGCTTCTTCGCCTCGGCGACGGCGTTCTTTTCCTTCTTGGGGTCGACAATGAAGACGGCGGAGGGGAGCTTCTCCATGTGCTTGATGCCGCCGTAGCTCTTTTCGAGATCGTTGATCTCCTTCAGGAGGGAAGCGACCTCCTTCTTGGGCAGAAGGTCAAAGGTTCCGTCCTCCTGCATTTTGTTCAGGGCATTGAGTCTGGCAATGCTCTTCTTGATGGTTTTGAAGTTGGTCAGCATACCGCCGGGCCAACGCACGTTGACATAGTACATGCCGCAGCGGAGCGACTCCTCCTTGATGGCGTCTGCGGCCTGCTTCTTCGTTCCGACAAAGAGAACGCTTCCGCCCTCGCCTGCCAGATCGCGGACAAAGGCGTATGCCTCGTCAAACTTTCTGACGGTCTTCTGGAGGTCGATGATGTAGATGCCGTTTCTTTCGGTGAAGATATACTCCGCCATCTTGGGGCACCATCTTCTGGTGTTGTGTCCGAAATGGACGCCTGCTTCAAGCAGCTGCTTAATGGTTACTACTGACATTTTTGTCATCCTTTCTTCGGTTGTTCCACCACGGCGCCGTGTTCGGCACCGAAGACGCGCCGTGTGTGTATTTTTACCACCCGATAGTTTACCATACATTTCACGCAATTGCAAGCACTTTTGCGGGATTTACAATTTTTTTACAAAATTCCCGCCCTGCGGCGGCATCGGACACGCGGTTACTTTCCCCGCGGGATTGATTTCGGGGCGCGGGTGTGGTACAATAGGAGCATCAATACAGAGAAAGGATCGATCCCCCAATGAACGATGCTTCCCGGTCCCTGCTGACCTTCATCTCCGACACGCCAACCGCCTTTCACGCCGTGCGGAACACGGCACACAGGCTTCGTCTGGCCGGCTATACCGAGCTATCCGAGACCGAGGAATGGTCTCTTGTCCCCGGCGGGCGCTACTACGTCACCCGCAACCTCTCCTCCCTGATCGCCTTCCGCACGCCGCCGTCTCTGCCCGCCGGCTTCATGATCGCGGCGGCGCACGGCGACTCCCCCTCTTTCCGCATCAAGGAGAACGCCGAATCCCCGGCGGGAGGCTTCTATACCCGGATCAACACCGAAAAATACGGCGGGATGCTCTGCTCCACCTGGATGGACCGCCCCCTTTCCGCCGCCGGACGGGTCACCTTCCGTCGGGACGGCGCGATCCGCTCAGCGGTCGTCGATCTGGCGCGGGAGCTGTTTCTCATCCCCTCCGTCGCCATTCATATGAACCGCCACGCCAACGAAAACGCCTCCTTCAATCCCGCCGTCGATATGCAGCCGATCAGCGGCGGAAGCGACGCGGCGGGAGGCTACAAACGGCTGCTGGCGGAGGCCTGCGGCTGTGATCCGGAGGAGCTGTTATCGTCGGATATGTATCTTTATTCCCGCGAACCGGGGCGGATCTGGGGCATCGGGGAGGAATTTATTTCCTCGCCCCGCCTTGACGATCTGCAATGCGTTTATGCCGCGCTGTGCGGCTTCCTTGCCGCCGCCCCCTCCGCCGCCTGCCCCGTTCTCTGTCTCTTTGACAACGAGGAGACCGGCAGCGCCACCAAGCAGGGGGCTGCCTCCACCTTCCTTCGCGACACGCTGACGAGGATCATTGATGCGCTCGGCGGAAGCCGCGTCGATTATCTCCGCGCCGTCGCCTCCGGCTTTATGGTCTCGGCCGACAACGCCCACGCCGTCCATCCGAATCACCCGGAATATGCCGATCCCCCCCATCGCCCCGTCATGAACGGCGGTATCGTTCTCAAGCATAATGCCAATCAGCGCTATGCCACCGACGCCCTGTCGGCAGCCGTTTTTACCGAGCTTTGCCGCCGCGCCGGGGTGCCGGTTCAGCACTTTGCCAACCGTCCCGATCTGCCGGGCGGCTCGACGCTCGGCAATATCTCCGATACGCAGGTGGCGCTCAATACCGTCGATATCGGGCTGGCGCAGCTTGCCATGCATTCTGTCTATGAGACGGCAGGCGTCCGTGACACCGATTATCTCATCACCGCGATGACCGCGTTTTTCGGGAGTGAGCTTCGGGCGGAAGGCACCGACTGCCTGCGTCTGCTCTGAACGCGCCCCGCCGCATTGATTCCGCGCACACCGGGAAAAACGGTGTGCGCTTTTTTTCATAGTACAAGCGGCGCGCGGCATAAACTGAATCGGGATGGATCCCCGCCTCCGCAGGGGGCGATCTTGCGGGGCGGCGCCGATCCGCATCGGCCGCGCTTCCGCACCGAGGCAAGGAGTGGCGTCATGTTCAATTTTTTATCCAAATTGTTCTGCCTGTTTTTACGGGTGTCGGGAAGCGGATCGTTCCCTCCGCCGCTTGATCCGCAGGAGGAAGCGGAATGCTTCCGACGGGCGAGGATGGGGGATCGGAAGGCGCGGGAGAGGCTGATCGAGCATAACCTTCGCCTTGTCGCGCATATCGTCAAAAAATACTATCCCGCCTGCAGGAATCAGGAGGATCTGGTCTCAATCGGTACGGTGGGGCTGATCAAGGCGATCGATTCCTTCGACGTGACAAACGGGGCGCGCTTTGCCACCTACGCAGGCAAGTGCCTTCAGAACGAGATCCTGATGTATTTTCGCTCCCAGAAGAAGTCTTCCTGTGAGATTTCCATCAACGAGACGATCGATATTGACAAGGACGGCAATCCCCTGACCTATATCGACGTGATCAGCTGCGAGGACACCATTGCCGAGGACATTGACCTGAAGATCAGCAGCAAAAAGGCGCTGGAGATCATCCGACGAAGACTATCCCCCCGCGAGCGACAGATCATCGTCCTGCGCTACGGGCTGAATAACCGCCGCCCCGTAACGCAGCGGGAAATCGCGGCCGCGCTCGGCATCTCCCGCTCCTATGTCAGCCGCATTGAGAAAAGCGCCATTGACAAGATCCGGAAGGAATTTGCGGGAACGGAAGAAAAGTTGCTCTGACAGGCATGCCGCGGCGTGCAGCGGCATATAAATGGAACAAAAAATGGTGCGAGGTAAATGGGATGGACAACAACATATCACGGTATCTGAACGAAAGTATGCCGGAAAACCGATTTCTGACCGAGCTGTATCGGGGGAGGCTTGTCTCGGAGAACAGCGTCGATTACATCGTTCCCAATGACGTGGCAGATGCCGACAGCATCCTGCTCTGCACGGCAGAGCCGAAAATCGAAGGGAAATACCTTGGCGAAACCACCGTCGGGCTTGAGGGGACGGCAGCCTTTTCACTGCTCCTGGCCACCGAGGGGAACACGCTTTCGAGTCTTCGCTTCATCGAGCCCTTTGAGACGGAAGCGGCCGTCGACGGGCTGGGGGAGGATTGCAGCATCAGCTGCCTGACCTCGATGGAATATGTCACCGCACGGCTCGTCAATCCCCGCAAGGTCAATATCCGCTATCAGGTCAACACCGATATCCGCGTCTTCCGCCGCCTCAGCGCAGAGCCGGTGCTTCGCGGTACGATGTCGCTGGAGGAGGATATGAGGCTGCAGCGGCACAGACAGTCCCTCCGCAGCGCCGAGCCCGTTTCGTTTGAGGAAAAGGAGCTTCGCGTCAGCAGGGATATCGAGCTGGACGGAAGCTGTCCGCAGGCGGAGGAGATCCTGCTCACCAGAATCCGCCTCCTGCCGGGGGAGGTGCGCGTGCGGGAGAACGGGGCGGAGGTGAAGACCGACGCGCTGGTCAATCTGGTCTGCCGCACCGAAAACGGCAACTATTTCACCGCCGACAAGAAATTCACGTTGAGCAATGTGATCGAGGGGGCGGGCGATCCGGGCTGCGAATGGAACGCTGCAGCCGCTGCGGGGGAGGCGACGGTCAGGATCGCCGCCAACAGCTACGGAGAGATGAAGATGATCGAGCTGGATTTCCCCTATGATCTGACGCTGACGGGTATGAAGAACCGGCAGAGCGAGGCGGTTACCGATCTCTATTCCACCGAGTATGAATGCGAGGTCGAATGGGAGGAGAAGCCCGTGACGGTCTTCCGCCGCTGCGTTTCCGGAAGCCTCTCGGTCAATGCCGGCGCGCCGCGGAGTGAGCTTCACGCCGAGGGGGCAAGGGCTGTCTTCACCGGCGCCGTCACTCTGAAGAATATCTCGGCGCGCTATCTGCCGGAGAAGAATAAGCTGCTGACGGAGGGGAAGGCGGAGATTCACCTTGTGGTCGAAAACGATATTGCCCTCGAAAGCGAGAAGCTGTTCGGGACGGCGGTCTTCGAATATCCCTTCCGCTGCGAAACCGAGGCCTCGGAGGAGCTTGCGTCGGCGGATCTGATCGTGGAATGCGCGGTGGGAGATACCCGCTTCCGCGCCGATTCGCAGAGTCTCTATTGTGATTTCGAGCTTTCCGTCCGTATCCTTGCCCTCGATACCGCAAGCGTGCGGTATGTCTCTGCCGCGGCGCTGAACAGGGAGGCGGCGGTCAGCCGCAGCGATGCGCCGATCCTCCTCAGCTATCCTTCGGAGGATCAGACGCTGTGGGATATCGCCAAGCACTATAAGGTGGCTCCGGAGAGCGTGATGGCGGCCAACGGGATGACGGGGGAGGAGCTGGGGGATCGAAAGGTTCTGCTGATTCCCCGTCCCGCACCGCGAGCCTCCGCACCGAGGCACCTCTGAAGACAGTTCCGCGCGCGAGGCAGCCCTCAAGACAAAAGCACCGCCGTTCCGCTCGGAGAGGCTGCCCAAAACAAAAGCATCGTCGTTCCGCTCGGCGAGGCTTTCCCAAGACAAAACAGCGCCCCGATCCCGGATCGGGGCGCTGTTTTGTGTCGGATGCGCCGGGCGGTCAGGCCTTTTTGTCGCGCAGCTCCGAAATTTCCTGCATGAAGGTCTCGACGTCCTTGAATTCCCGATAGACCGAGGCAAATCGGACATAGGAGACGTCGTCCAGCTCCTTCAGCTTGTTCATCACCAGAATGCCGATATCCTTCGAGCGGAATTCGGTCTTGAGGGTGTTCTTCAGCTCGGCCTCCACCTCGTCGACGATCCGATTGATCTGCGCCGTGGTGACGGGGCGCTTATAGCAGGCCTGAAGAAGCCCGGTGAGGATCTTGTTGCGGTCGAAGATCTCAAGGGAATTGTCCTTTTTGATGACGACCAGCGGCGCAGTATTGGACAGCTCGTAGGTCTCATAGGTGGTGAATCGGTTGCGGCACATTTTGCATTCCCGTCTGCGGCGGATGCCGGAGTTTTCGGTCGGGCGGGAATCGATTACCATACTGTCGGGATGGCCGCATTTCGGACATTTCATGGCGGAAGTTACCTTTCTTGACGGTAAAAATGATGGCTGCGCCTTCGGCGCATAGTCACTATGCTTCCATTATACCATAAATTTCAAAAAAGTAAAGTCCCACCTGCGGCAAAACCGAAAAAATGAGAGAATTCCGCAGGGAAGAGGGGGCGATTCCGCGGCAGAAAAAAGGGGCGGGGTAATGCCGCGGAATTCGGAGGATATCGTTGACAACGGCGCAAAATTATGATATAATGTTAGTACATTCGCGCTACGCTACTCCCATTTCCGACGAAAGGATTCACTGCCATGAAACACGCAGCCTTTATCACCGCCCGCGGGCATTCCTGCCGCCCCGCTCCCAAAACGTGGGAGAGGCAGATTTACAATCGCTATGATCTTCCATTTGAACCCGGAGACGGCATTCTGACCGTCAAAAAATCCTTCCCGCTCGGCGGGACGCTCGTGCGCGCCGCGGTGCGTGCGACGGCACTCGGCGTGTTTGAACTTTTTCTCAACGGAGAAAGGATCGGCAGTCGGACGGAGGAGGGCATCGTGTACGACGAGCTGAAGCCCGGATGGACCGATTACCGATTCCGCGTTTTGGAATATACTTATGAGATCACCGGGCTTTGCCGGGAGGATAATCTCTTCGTCGCGGAGGTTTCCCCCGGCTGGTGGAGCGGGAGGATTTCATACGGGGCTTACGGATATCGCCCCTGTGCCTTCCGCGCAGAGATTGAGCTTGTGTATGAGGACGGCTCCTCCGAACGGATCGTGACGGGGGAGGATTGGGAGGCGGCGGTCTGCGGCCCTGTTCTCCGCGCCGATCTCTGGGACGGAGAATACTATGACGCAAGGATCCCGCACGCCGCCCGCTGCCCGGAGGCGCAGGACTGGTCGCCTGCGATCCCGTTCGGAGAATTCGGCGGTGTGATCGAGCCGGCGAAGCCGCCCTTTGTGCAGGTCCGGGAGGCGCTGCGGCGCACGCCCTGCTCGGCGGTGCTTTACAGCGGGAGGAGGGAGTCTCAAGGATCGCTCGGTACGATCGGCGTTGTCTTGAAAAAGACGGGGAAGAGCTGTGAACGGGGGATGATTTCCGACGGACAGGCGATGATTCTCGATATGGGGCAGAACATGGTCGGTCACCCGCGGCTTGTCCTTCGCGCGGAGCGCGGGACAAGGATCGAGGTGTTCTTTGCCGAGATGCTCAACGACAGCGGCGACCCCGACCGCGGCAATGACGGCCCGAAGGGGAGCCTTTATCTCAGCAACTACCGCTCCGCCCTTGCGCGTCTTGTCTACATTGCGTCGGGAGAGGAAACGGAATGCTATGCCCCGACTCACGCCTTCTTCGGCTTCCGCTATCTGGAGATTCGGGCAGACAGACCGATTCAGCTGCTGTCGGTGACGGGGGAGGTGATGGGCTCTGCGCTGAACGAGACGGGACGCTTTGCCTGTGACAACCCCGAAGTCAATCGCCTCTATGAAAATATCGTGTGGGGAATGCGGGGGAATTATCTCAGCGTGCCGACCGACTGTCCGCAGCGCGACGAGCGGCTCGGCTGGTCGGGGGATACGCAGATCTTCTGCGGTGCAGCCTCCTATCTTGCCGATACCGCCGCCTTCCTTCGGAAATGGCTGGGGGATGCGCGGGATTCCCAAAAGGGATGTCAGGGAGGCTACGGCGACGTGATCCCCCGCATCCTCGGCGGAAACGGCAACGCCGCCTGGGGAGATGCGGGTCTGATCGTCCCCTATCGGCTCTGGCTGATGTACGGCGAACGGGAGATCCTGGAGGAGCATTACGACTCGATGGAGGAGTATATGCGCTTCCTTGCGCAGTACGGGCTGGAGGGGCCGAATACCACCTACGGCGATTGGCTTAACTACGACGATACCGACAAGCGCTATATCGCCGTCTGCTATTATGCCTACGACGCGCTTCTGATGGAAAAAATCAGCGCACAACTCGGGAAGGAATCCCGTGCGGCCTTTTATCATGAGCTCAGGGAGCAGATCCTTCGGCACTTTGAGGCGCGGTATCTGAAGGACGGCGCGCCGGTTTTCACCACCCAGACCGCCTGTCTGCTTCCCCTCTCCTTCGGGATGACGGAGGGAGCGGTTCGGGAGCGCTTCATCGCGGCGCTCCGGGAGGCGATCGAGCGGAACGATTATACTCTCTCGACCGGCTTTGTCGGGACGGGTCTTCTCAATCAGACGCTCTCCTCGGTGGGACTTGACGATCTCTGCTACGATCTGCTGCTTCAGACCAAGGATCCGAGCTGGCTTTATTCGGTTCGGCAGGGGGCGACTACCGTATGGGAGAGATGGAATTCCTATACGCACGAAAGAGGGTTCGGAGACGTTTCGATGAACTCCTTCAACCATTACGCCTACGGTGCGGTGGCGGAGTGGTTCTATGCCGGGATCTGCGGGATCATCCCCGATGAAAATGCCCCCGGCTTCCGCCGGTTCTTCCTCCGGCCCACACCCGACACCCGCACCCTTCTCCCGCAGGGGCAGCGGCATATCGGCGCAGCGGAGGCGAGCTATGACTCCCGAAGCGGCCGCATCGAGAGCGGCTGGAAGAGGCTTGGAGATCGCTTCGAATACCGTTTCGTCATCCCCGACGGGACAAGCGCCGAGGTCGGACTGTTCTGCGAAGGAGAGTCGGTCGTTATCAACGGGCTTTCCTTTGACGCGGAGGAGCTTTCCGCGGAGCGGCGGGGGCAGCGCCTTTGCTTCCGCCTCGGCGCGGGAGTCTATACCATCCTGATCTGACGGGGTTTTCCATGGTTTCACTGTTGCTTGCCATCATTTATTTGGCGTTTATCAGTCTCGGGCTTCCCGATTCGCTGCTTGGCTCCGCATGGCCGGTCATGCATACCGAGCTGTCGCTTCCCGTCTCCTATATGGGGATCATCACGATGATCATCTCCTGCGGAACGATCCTCTCCAGCCTGCTTTCCGATCGCCTGACGAAAAAATTCGGGGCGGGAGCGGTCACGGCGGTGAGCGTGATGATGACCGCAGGTGCGCTCTTCGGCTTCTCGGTCTCAAGCGGCATGGCGATGCTCGTTGCGTTCGCTGTCCCCTACGGCCTCGGTGCGGGCGCGGTGGATGCGGCGCTGAACAATTATGTCGCGCTCCATTTTGCCTCGCGGCATATGAGCTGGCTGCATTGCTTCTGGGGCGTCGGCGCGGCGGTCAGCCCCTACATCATGAGCGCCGCCCTCTCTTCCGGCAGCGGCTGGGAGAGCGGCTATCGCTGGGTTTCGGGTATCCAGCTTGTCCTGACCTTCTTCCTTTTCCTTTCGCTCCCGCTCTGGAAACGAGCGGGGACGCCGGACGGTTCGCTCCCGATGGGGGAGGAGCGGGGCAAGCCCATCGGCTTGGTTGAGGTGCTGAAGCTTCCCGGCGTGATTCCTGTGCTGCTGACCTTCTTCGGCTACTGTGCGCTGGAAGGGACGGCGGGACTGTGGGCGAGCAGCTATCTGGTACAGTACCGCTCCGTCGATCCCGAAACGGCGGCGATGTTCGGCTCGCTTTTCTATCTCGGCATCACCTTCGGGCGCTTTCTCTGCGGCTTTCTTGCCGAAAAGCTCGGGGATCGGCGGATGATCCTGCTCGGAATCCTGATCATTCTCCCCGGAATTGCCCTGATCGCGCTTCCGATCGGGTCACCGTGGCCGGCAGAGGCCGGGCTGATCCTGACAGGACTTGGCTGTGCGCCGATTTATCCCGCAATCATTCACTCCACCCCCGACCATTTCGGGAAGGAGAATTCCCAGGCGGTCATCGGGATTCAGATGGCAAGCGCCTATCTCGGCAGTACCTTCATGCCCCCGCTCTTCGGTGTGCTCTCGCAGCAGATCAGCAGCGGCCTGTATCCGTTCTATCTGCTGGTCTTCGCCCTGCTGATGCTGACCATGTCGCTGCTTTCCTCCAAACGAAAGCAGGGGGCGGCGCATCGGGCCTGACCCGGCGAGACAGGCGCGCCGCGTCAGCCGACAGGAGGCCTTCCGATCGGGGAGCGGAGCGGCAGATCCTTTTGATGTCGGCGGAACCGCCGGCCCGGTCGCGAAAAAAAGAATGACGGCGCCCGCACAAGCGGGCGCCGTTTTCAATATTCGAAGGTTCCGTCGTAGACCGAGACGGCATTGCCGCTCAGCGTGATGCTCTCGTCGGTGTAATTGACCGTCAGATCGCCTCCGTCCAGACGGACGGTGATATCGCAGCCGTAGTCGCAGAGTCCGTTGCGGACCGCCGCGGCGACGGCGGCGCAGGCGCCTGTTCCGCAGGCCAGCGTTTCGCCGTTTCCGCGCTCCCAGGTACGGACGCGGAGGCTGCGGCGATTGATGACGCGGACGAATTCGGCGTTGATGCGGGCGGGGAAATGCTCCGCATACTCAAACAGAGGGCCGATCTCCGGCAGGACAAGCCCCTCGGCATTGTCGCAGAAGACGACGCAATGAGGATTTCCGACCGACACGCAGGTGACGTGATAAATCTTATCGGAGATCGAAAGCGGATAGGAGACCATTTCCCCGACGGGAACAGCCGCGCCGACAGAGGCTGTCGAGAAATCGGCTTTGCCCATCTCCGCCACCACCGAACTGACCGTACCGTCGCGGGTGAAGACCCGAAGTCGTCTGACGCCGCTTGCAGTCTCGATTTTCATATTCTCACTTCTGACAAGGCCGTTGTCATAGAGGTACTTGGCGACGCAGCGGAGATTGTTGCCCGCCATCTTCCCCTCGCTGCCGTCGCTGTTGAAGGTACGCATCCTGGCGTCTGCGATTTTGGAGGCCTCGATCAGCACGATGCCGTCTCCGCCGATGCCGTAATGCGGAGCGCAGAGATTGACGCAGAGCGATTCGGGGCAGGTGATGGCGTTGTTGAAGTTCTCGATGAAGATATAGTCGTTGCCGCAGGACTGCATTTTGGTGAAGGCGATCTTCTGCTTCCAGCGCCGCATGGCGTTGATGTCGACAAGCTCGGTATTCTCGGCGTTGAAGCGTCCTGAGATCATATCGGCCAGCGCGTTAGCGGTGTCGAGGGAGGTGATGCAGGGGATGCCGAGCTGCATGGCGCGTCGGTGGAGGGAGATATAGTCCCCCATTGTCGCGTCCTTGACCGCGCCGGTGTAGATGATGTAATTGAGCGCCTTTTTCTCCATCAGCGAGGTGATCTCCCTGCCGTCCCCGGAGTTGACGATGAAGGTCACGGGGATGCCGATGCGGGAGATCTCGCGCGCCGTTCCGATGGTGGCGTAGAGCTTGATCCCAAGGTCGTAGAAGCGTTTGGCGAGGGGGATCACTTCCTGATAGTCGTTTTCCTCCACGCTGATGAGGATGCCGCGGTTGCCGCTGTGGGAGGGTAATTTGAAGCCGGCGGCGGTCAGCCCCTTGAAGAGTGCCTCCGCCATGTTTTTGCCGACGCCCAGCACCTCCCCCGTCGATTTCATTTCCGGGCCGAGGATGGAGTTGGCATCGCTCAGCTTCTCAAAGGAGAAAACCGGCACCTTGACGGCGAAATAGGGCGGGGTGCGATAGAGCCCCGTTCCCCATCCCAGCTCCGCCAGGCTTGCGCCCAGCATGACCTTGGAGGCGATGTCGACCATCGGGACATTTGTCACCTTGCTGATATAGGGAATGGTGCGGGAGGCACGGGGATTGACCTCGATGACGTACAGCTCGTCGTTGTAGATCAGGTATTGGATATTGACAAGTCCCTTTGTGCCGAGGGCAAGGGTGAGCTTTTCCGAGCAGTCGCAGATTTTGTTCAGGAATTTGTCGTTGAGATTATAGGGAGGATAGACGGCGATGGAGTCTCCGCTGTGAATGCCGGCGCGCTCGATATGCTCCATGATGCCGGGGATCAGCACGTCTTTGCCGTCGGAGATGACGTCGACCTCCAGCTCCGTGCCGGGCATATATTTGTCGATCAGGACGGGATTGTCGATTCCGCCCGACAGAATGTTTTCCATGTAGCGGACGGTCTGCTTATCGCTGCGCGAGATGACCATGTTCTGTCCGCCGATGACATAGGAGGGGCGGAGCAGGATCGGATATCCGAGGGCTTTGGCGGCGGCGAGGGCGCTTTCCGTGTCGGTGACGCCCATCCCCTTCGGGCGGCTGATCCCGAACTGCTCCAGCAGCGCGTCAAAGCGGCTTCTGTCCTCCGCAATATCGATGCCCTCCGCCGAGGTACCGAGGATCGGGATCCCGTTCCGGTCGAGGAACTGCGTCAGCTTGATGGCGGTCTGCCCGCCGAAGGCGACGACCACACCGATCGGCTTCTCGACCTCGATGATGTTCATCACATCCTCCGCCGTCAGCGGTTCGAAATAGAGCCGGTCGGAGATATCGTAGTCGGTCGAGACGGTCTCGGGGTTATTGTTGACCAGTACCACCTCGTAGCCCAGCTCCCGCAGGGTCTTGACGCAGTGAACAGAGCTGTAGTCGAATTCAATGCCCTGTCCGATGCGGATTGGGCCGGAGCCGAGTACGATGATGACGTCGCGGCCGCTGCGGGGATGGATGCGGGATTCGCAGAAGCGGTCGTAGCAGGAATAGAAATAGGGGGTAACGGCGCTGAATTCCGCCGCGCAGGTGTCGACCAGCTTATAGCTTGCCCGGAGAGGGGGAAGCTCCTTCCGCCCCGACAGACGGGTCAGCGCTGCGTCGGGATAGCCGAGCCTTTTGCCGAGGAGATAATCCTCGTCCGAGAGGCCTTCGCGGCAGATCCGTTCCTCGAAGCGGGCGAGCTTCTGCAGCTTGGACAGGAACCAGCGGTCTATCTTCGTGATCTCATGGATCGTGTCGGGAGAGACGCCCTCTTTGATCGCCTCGAAAACGGTGAAAATCCGCCTGTCATTCTGCTCCGCCAGGCGCTCGGTAACCGGCGCGTCGGAAAGGGGAGCGGCGTTAAGGGTGTCAAGGGATATTTCCGCGCCTCGGACGGCCTTCATCAGCGCCGCCTCAAAAGAGGCTGCGATCGCCATGACCTCTCCGGTCGCCTTCATCTGCGTGCCGAGCTTTCGGCTTGAGCCGGCGAATTTGTCGAAGGGCCATTTCGGGAACTTGACCACCACATAGTCAAGAGCAGGCTCAAAGCAGGCACAGGTCTTGCCGGTGATGTCGTTGCGGATTTCGTCAAGATGATAGCCGAGGGCAATTTTGGCGGTGATTTTGGCGATCGGATAGCCGGTTGCCTTCGACGCAAGGGCAGAGGAGCGGGAAACGCGGGGGTTGACCTCGATCACGGCGTACTCGAAGCTGTCGGGATTGAGGGCGAAT
>CALWTY010000059.1 GCA_944384585.1 uncultured Clostridia bacterium
TGTCCCTCACCTTCTCCGAACTCAATATCTACGTTGATATGACTGTCCGATTTTTTGGAAAGGAGAACCAGTGTCTCAACATTAGTCGTTTGCCGCTATATATCCAAATTGTCGCACAGATGTCGATAGTTCAAATCCTGTTTTCCTGAAAATTAACGAAAAAGCAGCCCTAAAATATTATCTTTACTTCACTTTTCATAAATACTCGTTTTTGCCGCATAAATAGCAAAAAACCATGAAAAACAGTACGTTTTTCATGGTTTTTTTGTCTTGCAGCCTTTTCGTCTGCAATCATGGCGTCCCTGGCGGGATTCGAACCCACGACCTTTCGCTTAGGAGGCGAACGCTCTATCCTGCTGAGCTACAGAGACTTATATGAAATTGAATTGGTAACGATCACTTTTGGCTTCGAGTTGATTGGTTGAGCACAACCTTAGGAGGCGGTCGCTCTATCCAACTGAGCTACGGAAACATCGATAAAAGGTGTGAAATTGTGGAACTCGTAACACTTTCCCGGCACACCAAAGCGGGCGCTCCGACACGGTTGCGGAATCCGGTCGCCTGTCGGCTGCATGACAGCGTCTTAAGTCTTTCTATTATATCATTTCCGAAGAAAAAAATCAATACGGAATCGAAAAAAAAGTCCGAAAGTTCTCTCATCCGCCCCTTTCTTGTTGACAACCGATCGGATTCAATGATATAATGAAAGAAAGAAATTACGTTGAAAATTCGGAAGGAAGGTCACTGATCACGCATGAGTCGGAGCTATATCGTCAGAACCGCAGAAATATCGGACCTCCCCGCGATCGCGGAGATCTACAACGAGGAGATCAGGAGCGGGACCGCCACCTTTGATCTGCGCGCCCGCCGCTTCCCCGAATGGAAGCGATGGTTTTCCCATCACAACATCGACAACCACCCCCTCGTCGTCGCAGAGGCGGAGGGCTTGGTCGTCGGCTACGCCTCCCTCTCGTCCTACCGCGATAAGGAGGCCTACAACAGCACGGTGGAGCTGTCGGTCTATGTCGCAAAGGATCATCGCGAAAGCGGCGCCGCCTCCGCTCTGATGGAAGCGCTGATCTCTCATGCCCGCCGCGATCCCGCCACCCATCTGATCGTTTCGGTCATCACCGGCGGGAACACGGCGAGCGTCCGTCTGCACCGCAAATTCGGCTTTTCCTATTGCGGTACCATTCACGAGGCGGGGATCAAATTCGGCCAATATCTCGATATCGATCACTATGAGCTGAAGGTCTGAACGGAGCGCCCTTCCCTCGGCGCGGCGGAAATCGCTTCGTTTTACCTTTTGCACCAAACCGCCGCAGGCTGTCCCGCCAAGTTTGTTGCTGTTTTTTTGTCAAAATATGAATAAATCCGAGATCACATCTTGATAATCCGCCGGGAATATGGTATAATAATGCTGAAATATCACAGATCGGTTCGGGAGCGGGTTCAAACGATCGGACAATGCGTGCTTCCGCGGCCTTCGCCGCGCCTCCGCAGAAGGGTAAGCCTTCGCGGACGCCCGCGACGTCGCTGCGCGCTTCTCCTCGGAGGAACGGCTCAATACTGGCACGGAAGGAGTTGTCTGCCGCAAGGCGGACGCAACAGTTCTGATGGAAAACACATACTACGGCGAATTATCGGTAATCGGAATGCCCGGGTGCGAAAAGTTTGTCGATGAGGTCGACAGCTATCTTCACGAATGGAGAGGAAGCCGCGGCAGCACGACCTACATTGTCGTACCGGAATGCAAGCGCTTCGGAAACGGAGAAGGCAAGGCGGTGCTGCATGAGTCGATGCGGGGACATGACGTCTACATCATTGCCGATATGTACAACTACAGCATCAAGTACAAAATGTACGGCACCGAGTTCCCGATGAGCCCCGACGATCATTTCGCGGATCTGAAGCGGGTCATCAACGCCATCGCGGGCAAGGCCCGCCGCATCACCGTCATCATGCCCATGCTCTACGAAAGCCGTCAGGACAAGCGCCATGTGAGAGAATCGCTGGACTGCGCCATCGCCCTGAAGGAGCTGGAGAATATGGGGGTCACCAACATCGTGACCTTCGACGTCCACAACATCGGAATCCAGAACGCCATCCCTCTCATTGGCTTCGACAATGTGCAGCCGACCTATCAGATGATCAAGGCGCTGATCAAAAAGGTGCCCGACATCCAGCTCGATAAGGACCACCTGATGATGATCTCCCCCGACGAAGGCGGCATGACGCGGTGTATGTACTACTCCTCCATGCTCTCCCTCGATCTCGGTATGTTCTACAAGCGCCGCGACTACACCCAGGTTGTAAACGGCAAGAACCCGATCGTGGCACATGAATACCTCGGCCGCTCGGTCAAGGGCAAGGACGTCATCATCGTCGACGACATCATCTCCTCCGGGCAGTCGATCATCGACGTCGCCACCAATCTGAAGGAGCGGGGCGCGAAGCGGATCTTTGCCTTCGCCACCTTCGGCCTCTTCTGCGAGGGCCTCGATTCGATGGACAAGGCCTATGCCGACGGCCTCTTCACCAAAATTTTCACTACAAATCTTATCTATCGCTCCCCCGAGCTTCTGGCAAGGGAGTGGTACGCCGAGGTCGATCTCGGCAAATATGTGGCGCTCATCGTCGACACCCTCAACCGTGACGAAACGATCAGCCATCTCCTGAAGCCTGCCGAGCGCATTCAGGCGCTCCTGGAAAAGGTCAAGGAGTACGAAAAGGAAAAGAGCGCGCAGAAATCGGAATAAGAGCGCCGACGGCGCTCGGCCTCTGACCCGGGCAGAACTACTCCGGATGATGCAGCACGACGGCTTCGGAATCGCAGCCTGCCGCATCATCCGGATCCATTTTATCGGGGCGATCGCTTCAGAACGCCTTGAGAACAGGAGGATCCCATGGAAGCAACCGACAAGATCACCGATATGTATCGGGAATTTCAGTGCATCACGATCTCCGAGCTGGAAAAGGAGCTTTCGGAAACCGCCTCGCGGGAGAAGAAGCTCTTCTGCCGCGCCATGATCAACCTGAAGCTGCAGCTTTCGCAGGAAAAGGTCGTCGGAGAACGTCTGCTATGAGCGGCAGAAAGGTATTCACCATCATCGCGGGGATCAACGGCGCCGGCAAGACCTCCCTCTACCATGTGCTGCGTCAGAGCGAGGATCTCGGGGAGCGGATCAACATCGACGAGCTTGCCAAGCAGTTCGGAGGCAACGACGATCCCTATGCAAACATCCACGCCGGTCGGACAGCAATGGATCTGATCTCCACCTATATCGAAAAGGGCGTCTCCTTCCATATCGAGACCACCCTGCCGGGCGCGGCAATCAGCCGTAAAATCCAGGCCGCCAAAGCCCACGGCTTCACGATAACGCTCTATTTCATCGGCATCGACGATCTCAGCGTCGCCATCGACCGTGTCCATCGCCGCATGGCAAACGGCGGGCACGGCATCGGGGATCAGTTCATCATCAAACGCTTTTCCCAGCTCAACAACAACCTCAGGATCATCCTGCCCCTCTGCGACGACGCGATCCTGTTCGATAACACCCGGAAATTCCGGCAGATCGCCATTCTCGAAAACAAGCGGCTGATCGACTGCGACAAGGATCTTCCTTATTGGTTCATCGATCTGATCGACGAGCTGCCTGACTGAATCCACTTACCGGAGAACCACCATGACCCGTAAATACCGATATTTTATTTTTGATCTCGACGGCACGCTGGCCTATACCATCGACGATCTCCGCGCCGCCATGAACCGGATGCTCCGGCATTTCGGCTGGCGCGAGGTCTCCGCCGAGGAAACGCTTCAAAGCATCAACAACGGCGCGCGCGCCTTTGTCGCGGGATGCATGCCTCCCGAATATCGCGGGGACGGGGAAGCCGTCGACCGCGCCTACGCCAAATACCTCGAATGCTATGCCGAGGGCTATCTCAATACCACCCGTCTCTACCCCGTGATCCCGCAGGGAATCGCCTATCTGAAGGAAC
Source organism: uncultured Clostridia bacterium (assembly GCA_944384585.1). Classification (GTDB taxonomy): domain Bacteria; phylum Bacillota; class Clostridia; order Oscillospirales; family CAG-272; genus Colimorpha_A. Next base: position 4,003 of record CALWTY010000059.1, read on the forward strand.
AGGGGGCGAAGCTGGCGGTCTTTTCCAACAAGCAGGACATTCAGACGAAGCAGATCTGCGAGAAGCTCTTCCCCGATCACCCCTTTGAGCTTGTCATGGGACATGACGGCCGCTTCCCGCACAAGCCCTCGCCGGAGGGAGCGCTCCATATCGTATCGGTGTTCGGCGCATCGCCGGACGAGACGGTCCTCATCGGGGATTCCGACGTCGATATGCGCCTGGCCGCCAATGCCGGCCTGCATCCCGTCGGCGTTGCGTGGGGATATCGCCCGGTGGCGCTGCTGGAGCAGCTCGGCGCCGAAAGGATTCTCCGCAATCTTGACGATTTCAAAGCGCTGATCTGACCCATCCCGACTCCGAGATCTTCTCCCCGTGCGCCGCGCGCCCGGAACGAGATCTCCCGCCAGAATGACGATCCGTCCCCGGTCTTCCGCCGGGGACGCGCTGTTCTGCCGCACTCCTGCTGCCCTTCCCCCTCACATTTTTCGAAAAGAGAAAACCGCGGAGGCTTGTCCTTCGCGGTTTTCCGGATGATGGGATATACGGTTATCCGAAGATCAGCCCGATGACGTCGGCGGCATCCGCTCCCATAATATAGCTTCCGATATCAGCAAGGCGGCACGCCAGCGCCTCTCGCTCCAGACGGCAGCCGATCAGCCGCTTCTCGACAGCCGAGATGTCGTCAAGTCCGAAATAATCCCCGAAAAAGCGGATATCGCGGATCACTCCGTGATCGGCGTCGAGCGACAGATCGATCGTCCCGAAGGGAAACCGTCGCTTACTCCGGCGGTTATAGGCCTTGGACGCGCCGAAATTCCACTCCCACGTCGCGTATTTCTCCTCCCGGAGCGCGGTGATGCCGCGGATCTGCTCCTCCGTAAAGGGCGTCCTCTCCCCTTCGAAGCGATCCTCCAGATACCGCTTGAAGGAAAGGATCTCCATTCCCGGCAGCAGCTCCGAGAGATTGCAGACACGGGATCGCACGCTGCGGATGCCCTTGCTCCGGATTTTTTCTTCGTCGACCAGCAGTGCCCCCGTCATCTGCGACAGATCCGCCGAAAACAAGAGCGTCCCGTGATGCATGATCCTGTCGCCGTAGGCGCACTGTGCATTGCCCGAGATCTTCCGATCCCCGACCAGAATATCGTTCCGCCCCGACAGCACCGCCTCCACCCCCAGGTCTCTCAGCGCGGCGATGACCGGGCGGCTGAATCGCTCGAAATCGAGCGTCGGGCAGTCTTTCCTGTCCTGAATATAGGTAAAATTGAGATTCCCCAGATCGTGAAAGACCGCGCCTCCCCCCGTCAGACGGCGCACGACGGCGATCCCGTGCTGCTCCGTGAAGGTCTGATTGATCTCGGCATAGGCGTTCTGATTCTTCCCGATGATCACCGCCTTTTCGTTCCGCCACAGCATGAAGACCTCCTCCTTCTCGTGATCGAGGAGATACTGTTCCGCCGCCAGATTGAAATACGGATCGGTTCGCTCGTTCAGATAGAGCTTCATCTTGCCTGCCCCTTACTGTCGTATTTTTTCATATAATCGGAGGGGTACGCCCCGAAAAAGCTCCTGAAGGTCTTGGAGAAATGCGCCGAGGTTGAAAATCCGCTCATCTCCCCGATCTCCGTCACCGAATACTTCTTGGCTTCCAGCAGGGTCTTGGCAAATTCGCAGCGCGTACGATTGATAAACTCGACGGGCGTCAGATCTGTCGCCTTTTTGAATTCGCGGCAATAGTGATATTTGCTCAGCCCCGCCTCCCCTGCGACATCGTCCAGGGTCAGCTCGCTCCGGAAATTGTTTTTGATGTAGTTGATGGAATGCTTGATCTTCTGCAGGGTCTTGCCCTCCCGCTCGATCATGGTCTCATTGATCTGATAATTCCGGCAAAGCTCGACGATGATCCCGATCACGCAGGATTTGAGCATCATGTTCCGATACTCATCCTCGCGGTTCCATTCGGCATTGAGCCGCTCCAGCATGGCGGGCAGTCCCGAGTCGACGATATGCTCCTTGAAATAGATCGATTCGGGATCGATGCCGTTTGCCTCTAAAAAATCGGAATCGATGATGAGGCAGTAGTATTGGAAGATGTTGTCGGACACAATGTAATGCACCTTGTTGGGATTGATCACGACGATCTCATTCGCCGTCACCGAGATTGGCTTCAGATCGGAGATCACCTGCCCCGAGCCGGAGATTCCCGACAGGATCTCGATCTCGCGATGCTTGTGAACATAGTGGTGCGAGGTGTTTACCATGATGTCGATATGGAGGGAAAAAGGAAGCACGCTGTTGATAAAATTGCGGGTCTCATAATACACCTTGTCCGGATTGATCCGCTCGGTGAAAATATTCTCGGGAAATATTTTTTCCATCCGGTCACCCCCTTCGGCAGCAGAATCAGCAACATTCATTTGTATCATATCATATTATCGCCGAAAAGTCAAGAGGAACGGCAATATCGCACCGCTCTGTTTTTCGACAGGCAGGAAGGGATCGCGCTGGTAGACCGTTTCGCCCCTGCCGTCGGCGCTCCCTGCCGGGGGCTGCGTCGACCCGTTTGCCGTCTGTCGTTCCTGCCGTCGGCGCTGCTGACCTCTGCCCTCGGCGGGGAGGCGCGGGGAATGGTACCGGGCTATTGACAATCCCTCGCCTTCTGTGGTAAAATGGATAGAAGGGCAGACATCTTTGTCGCCCCCGTCCGGGACAGACCGCTGCGGTCTCCCGCGACACCCGGCAATCGATATCGAAGCCCTGCGGGATACTTCGAAGGAACGGAGCAACTCAATGAAGACAATTATCGGAATAGATGTCGGCGGAAGCACGACGAAAATCGTCGGCTTTGACGAGTGCGGGCGGCTGATTGAGCCGCTGTTTGTCAAGGCGACCGATCCCATCACCGCCGTCTACGGCGCGTTCGGCAAGTTTACCGACGAAAATCAGCTCGAGCTGCGGAATATCGACAAGGTGATGGTGACCGGCGTCGGCTCGTCCTATCTGACCAAGCCCCTCTACGGGCTTCCCTGTCATCATGTCTCGGAATTCAATTGCATCGGGCTCGGCGGACTCTATCTTTCCAAGCTCGACCGTGCCATCGTCGTCAGCATGGGGACCGGCACGGCCATTGTCAGAGCGGAGCGCGGCAAAAAAGTCGAATATCTCGGCGGAACCGGCATCGGGGGCGGGACGCTTGCCGGGCTGGCGAGGAAAATGCTCGGCGTAACCGACATCCAGAACATCGTCGAGCTTGCCTCGACGGGCCAACTTTCAAACGTGGATCTGCGGGTCTGCGATATTACAAGGAAGGATATCCCCGGGATGCTCTCCTCGGAGCTGACCGCCGCCAATTTCGGGAATCTCAGCGATCTCGCCACCAAAAACGATCTGGCGCTCGGTCTTGTCAACATGATCTTCGAGAGCGTCGCGATGCTTGCCCTCTTTGCCTCCCGCGATAAAAAGATCGATAAGATCGTCATGACCGGAAATATGACCAATATTCCGCAGGCGAAGGAAATCTTCGCCTCCCTCAACAAAACCTTTGAAGCCGATTACATCGTCCCCGGTCATTCCCAGTTCGCGACCGTCATCGGCGCGGCGCTGTCGGAATGCTGACGGAAGGAGAGCCAATGAAAAAACGAGCCTTACCTTCGCTTGCCCTGCTGACCGCCCTGCTCCTTTCCCTGCTCTGCGCCTGTTCCGGCGGCGGCGACGCCCCGGCGGGGAGCGTCGCCCCCCCTCCCGACACGGACGGAGGCACGAAGCAAACGGAAGCCTCTTCCGCCAAGCCCCCTGCCGATCCGTCGAAGGATACCGTCGCGGAAGCCGGCATCTCCGTCACCCCCGAGTCGATGTCCGACCGGTACTCCCGGGACGGGGAGGAGTTGATCCGAAACTCCGTCAATTGCCCCGTGCTGAGCGGAAACGACGCCTACGCCCTCGACCGGATCAACACGGCGCTCAGAGAATACTGCGAGGCTTATATCGCGATCTCACAGACCGCCAAAGCGCTGGCCGAGGAGGATTATGAGATCGCACAGTCCGACGGATTCGACTTCGAGCCGCATGAAAAATCCGCCGATTATACGCTGTATGTGTATCGTGACGTGCTGTCGGTACGCTTTGAGTCCTACGAGCAGAGCGGCGGCGCGGATGATCTTTGGGAAACCGAGGCGCTCTGCTTCCGTCTTTCGACCGGAGAGCGGCTGAGCTTTGCCGATTATATCGGAAAGAGCGAGGAGTTCGCCGTCGACTATATTGTGGAAGCCTTCACCGTCCTGATCATCGCAGAGCCCGACCGTTATTTTGACGACGCACTTTCGCTTCTGCCGAACGAGGTGGATCCCTACGATTTCTATCTGGCAGAGGACGGCGTCACGCTGTTTCTGAATACCGCCTCCATCGCCCCCGGCGCGCTCGGCACGCAGACCCTCGTCATCCCCTATTCCAACATTCCGAAATAAAGCCGGGAGCGCGCCTTCCTTCCCGCTGCGGAAGGGAGGCGCGCTCCCCATACAAAATGCCCCTCCTCCGACGTGGAAGAGGGGCCTGTTTATTGATTGGGAACGGAGGAGTCCCGACTTCAGCCGCACATACCGTCGACCAGACCGGGAACCGCCTTCAGCGCATCCTCCAGCTTTGACAGATCCTTTCCGCCGGACGACGCGATATCGGGACGGCCTCCGCCGCCTCCGCCTGTAATGGCGCTGACTTCCTTCAGCAGTTTTCCGGCGTGTACGCCTCTTGCAACGGCATTCTTGCCGCAGCAAGCCGAGAAGGTGAGCTTCCGGCCGCTGACCAGCGCCAGAACCGCCACCGCCTCGTCATCCGACGCCTTCAGCTCGTCGCAGGCGGCGCGGGGAATGTCGGATGCAACGTCGCGGAAGACATAGGTCATAACGTGCAGCCCTTTGACGTCGACCACACTCCTGCGGATTCTGTCGATCTGCCCCGCCGCAAGCTCGGCATGGAGCGCGTCGATCTCGGCGTGCGCCGATTTCAGCTCGCTGAGCAGCGAAGACGCTTTCTGCGGCAGCTCGGTCTGAACCGAGGCTTTCAGCTCCTTCGCGACCGAGAGCAGCAGATTCTCCTTCGCGCCGAGCAGCGCCAGCACCCCGAAGCCGGTCACGCCCTCGATCCTTCTGACACCCGCGGCGACAGAGGACTCCGAAATGATCTTGAAGAGGCCGACCTTGGCGGTATTGTCGACATGCGTGCCCCCGCAAAGCTCGGTGGAGAAATTCCCCATCTGCACCATGCGGACCACGCTTCCGTACTTATCTCCGAACAGCGCCATCGCGCCCTTGGCGCGCGCCGTTTCGATATCGGTCTCCAGCGTCTCGATGCTCTCTCCGAAGAGAATATGCCTGTTGACCAGCAGCTCAACCTCACGAAGCTCCGCTTCGGTGACCGCGGCATAATGCGTGAAGTCAAAGCGCACCCTCTCCTCATCGACATAGGAGCCGGCCTGTTCGATATGCGTGCCCAGCACCTGACGCAGCGCCGCCTGCAGCAGATGGCATGCCGAGTGATTCCGGCGGATCGCCTGGCGGCGGGTGGTATCGATTTCGAGGCGGACACGGTCTCCGACCTTCACGTCTCCGATCGCGATGCTGCAGAGATGGAGATATACCCCGTCGAGCTTCTGCGTGTCATTGACGGTGATCATGGTATCGCGGTCATAGATAATTCCCTTGTCACCCACCTGTCCGCCGCCCTCGCCGTAGAACACGGTGCGGTCGGTGATCATGGTGAATTCCCCTTCGGTGACCTCCTCAACGCTCATATCGTCGGTGATGATGCCGAGGACGACGGCGTCACAGCTCTCCTCCTCATATCCGAGAAACTCCGTCTTCGGGAAGGAGGTGAAGAGCGACTTGGACTCGCTGCTCCATCCCGAGATCGAGGCGCGGGCGGCTCTCGCCCTTTCGCGCTGCGTCTTCATCAGATTCTGGAAGCTCGTCTCATCGATGCTCATCTGCTTGTCCAGCGCGATTTCGCGGGTCAGATCGATCGGGAAGCCGAAGGTATCGTAAAGGCGGAAGACCTCCTCCCCCGTCAGGGTATTGCGCCCCTCCTCCACTGCTTTTCTCATCAGATTGGAGAGCAGCGACAGCCCGGCATCGATCGTAGCGGCGAAGCGCTCCTCCTCCATCGAGATCACCCGCTGCAGATACGGCAGCTTTTCGGTCAGCTCGGGATATTCGGAGAAGCTTTCTTTTGCGACCACCGCGCAAACGTCCGCAAGGAACAGCCCGGAGATACCGAGCAGTCTTCCGTGGCGAGCCGCTCTTCTGAGCAGTCTGCGCAGCACATAGCCTCTGCCTTCGTTGGAGGGCACGACGCCGTCGCAGATCATAAAGGTAGAGGAGCGGATATGGTCGGTGATCACCCGCAGGGAGATATCGGTGTGCTCGTCGTCGCCGTAAGAAACGCCGGCAACCGCCTCCACCGCCTTCATGATATTGCGGACGGTGTCGACCTCAAAGAGGCTGTTGACCCCCTGCATAATGCACGCCAGGCGCTCCAGCCCCATACCGGTATCGATGTTGGGCTTGGCAAGGCGGGTGTAATGGTTGCTGCCATCGTTATCGAACTGCGTGAAGACCAGATTCCAGAATTCCATGAACCGATCGCAATCGCAGCCCGGCTTGCAGTCGGGAGAGCCGCAGCCGTACTCCTCTCCGCGGTCAAAGTAGATCTCGGAGCAGGGGCCGCAGGGGCCGGAGCCATGCTCCCAGAAATTATCCTCCTTGCCGAGCTTGACGATGTGGTCGGGGGTGACCCCGATCTCCTTCGCCCAGATATCATAGGCCTCATCGTCCTCAAAATAAACGGTCACCCAGAGCCGCTCCACCGGCATCTTCAGATGCCCCGTGATGAATTCCCACGCCCAGTGGATCGCTTCCCGCTTAAAATAGTCTCCGAAGGAGAAGTTGCCGAGCATTTCAAAGAAGGTACCGTGGCGCGCCGTCATGCCGACGCGGTCGATATCGGGGGTACGGATGCACTTCTGGCAGGTGGTCATGCGATGCCGCGGCGGCTCCTGTTCTCCCGTGAAATACTTCTTCAGCGGCGTCATGCCGGCATTGATGAGGAGTATTGATTTATCGTTGATCGGTACAAGAGGAAAGCTCTTGTGTCTGAGATGTCCCTTGGATTCGAAAAATGAAAGGTACATTTCCCTCAGTTCGTTCAGTCCCGTCCACTCCATAGTGAAACCTCCGTTACGATTGGTATTCCATAGCATTCGAGCATTGCATTCTATTATTATAGCAATAATTCGCTCCTTTGTCAATTGCCTTTTGCCTTCTTCGGGGCAAAAAAGGGCAAAAAAGCGCATACTGCGCCTGCCCGGCACACGCCCTTCCGGAAGGTCCGCCCCACGGAGCGCTGCGCGTTTCCCCGATGCGCATTCCGCCGCGCCGTCATCCTCCCCTTGCACGGCGGTCGACGCGCTGTCTTTTCTCCTTGCGCCCGCGCCTGCCTCCGGGACAACGGGAAAATGCCCCGACCGATCGGTCGGGGCAATCCGCTTCAGTGCTTTTTCTTTTTTCCGAGCAAAACCGTGCCGGCCGATATCGCGCCAAGCATCGGGAGAACCGCGATCATGGCAGAGAAGCCAGTATCAGGCGATCCGGTCTCCCCGGAGGGTGCGTCGCCTCCCGACGATCCCGCCTCCTCATTGTACCCGGGCGTGCCGGTGCGGCATTCCTCATACCCGATCGGATTCAGCTCGGCATTGGCAAGCCAGTATTCCCCGCTGATGCCGCTGCCCCAGAAATTCATGATCAGGGCGTTGTCCTGATGGGCTGTCAGCCATTCAGGATCGGCAGCTCCTACCTTCATCAGAACCCGAACGGTCAGCTTACAGTCCCCCATCACCACTTGCTCAACCATATCGGTATTGAACTGCAGCTGGCTCCAGGTGCAGACTGTGCCCTTTTTGACCGTCGCTCCATTCTCGTTCCGGGTGACGGAGGGGGCGTTGTTTTCCTCTCCCTCCACCTTGATCGGAGAATCCCCCGTCGCCAGATGAGTCTCGAGCATTTCGTCGTCTACCCAGAGCTGTACCTCCTTCACGGTCACGTCAAAGGCGGCCTTCTTCTCCGCGTCATCCCAGAACTGCCACCAGCAGCGGACAAAGAAACCGCTTGTTATGCCGGTGAAGTTTGCTTCTTTGAGATCATAGCTTCTTACCACCCAGACATATCCGTCCTCAGCCGCCGAGGCGGTCAGGGTCGCTGCGCCGATCAGAGATGCCAGCATCAACACGGTCATGATCAGAGAAAGTACTTTTTTCATTTCAGAATACCTCCAGATTTATTTAAGGGAACCTCTAAAAATTTGTTCCCAGTATTAAATTTTGCGATTCAACGGCGAAAAATGAAATCAGAGCGGCGAAT
>CALWTY010000060.1 GCA_944384585.1 uncultured Clostridia bacterium
AAGCGAAACAGAATGTACCCGCATCGCGAAGACGAAGCACGATGCCGCGACCGCGCCTCAAAAGCGCGGCCGTTTTTTGCATCCCCGCACGCCGCCATCCCATACCCTCCACCCCCCAAGACAAGGGTTTTGGGGGCGTGGGGGGCTTTTCCCTAAAAAGCCCCCCACAGCGCATCCCCCACAGCGCGTCCTCCTTAGTCAACGGAAAAGCTGTCGCGGGAAAGGATGCCGTCAAAGACGAGATAGATCGGGGCAAGGGAGGGAGTGACCGAGTCCCCCACCTCGATGGGATTACCGTACATATCATAGGCGCTGACCTTCCGGTCTTTCGGAAGCTTCAGCGTTGCGGGCGGCTGCCGACCGTCGCAAAAGACAGTCACGACGCTTTGACTGCCGTCGGAATAGAGATCGGCAAAGAGAGAGCGGCTGTCGCTCAGCGTAAAGAGCTTCTCGCACTGTCCCAGCTTGCCGATCAGAACGGCATAGGCGATGGCAGCCTTTTTCGGCTGAAGGGAGCTGTCAAAGATCGCCCAGCCGTCTTCGGGTGAGGCGGGGAAGGCACGGAAGGAATACTGAACGTACATTTTCGCATCGTGCCCCCGCGTGTAGAGGATCTTGGCCATGAGATTCTCCGCGTGCACCTGCTGATTGCTCTCGGACAGCCCCGCCTCGGTGTTGAAGATCCCGCTCATCGAAAGACCGGCCTCCTGCGCCTGTGCGGTCATCTCGTTCAGCGTATTGAAGAAGAAGCCGTCGTTGAAGGGGCCGTGGATGTGGATGGCATAGGTGTCGATCAGCCCCTCGTCAAGAAGACGACGAAAGCCTTTGAAATAGGGGCGGCTGTCCTTGTAGCGGAAATCGTTCGGGTCATTGACCACCGTCAGCCCGCCTGGGTAGAGCAGCAGATCGGGATTGACAGCGCGGAAGATTCTCGCCGTCCGCTCCAGGAGCGAAAGATAGTCCTCCGGCGTTCCGGTGAAAAATTCCCAGTCAGGCTCGTTCCAGATCTCCCAGAAGATATGCTCCTCCTTTGCATAGCGCTCCGCGACCGCAGAGGCGAAGGTGTCCCATTTCTCCTCCTGCGGGCAGACAGACCAGTACAGATCGGGCTCGGTCAGCGAAAGATATTCCTCCTTCGCTGCCCAGCGGGGGGTGGATTGGAGGAGCCAGTTGAGTATAAGCCCGCGATCGGAGGTCACCTTTACCAGGCGATCCATATGGATCCAGTTGATCGGAGCGTTCTCGGTCGGCTGCATGGTCTCCCATACCGTCCCGTCCTCGCGGATCAGATTGCAGCCGAGCCACCCGATCGTGTTGAGGATCGATTCCTCCGATTCTGAAATCGTCTGCCCCGCCACGGCGTAGCCGCTGCCCCAGGTGTAGGCACGGCAGATATAGGGCTGAACGCCGTACAGGAAGGCATCGGAGGCAGTTTGATTCTTCGGAACAACCCCCACGTCAAAGGAAAGGCGCAGATCGCCCTCCAGAATCAGCGTCAGGGTGTAGACGCCGTTGAGGGACGCAGAAAAGCTCCCGGTATAGGTGTGCTTCTCCCCGTCGGCCTGCGTCAGAATAAAGCGATGCTCCCGATCGAAGCGGAGCGAAATGTTGGTGAAGGTGACTCTGGCCTCGCTCCCGTCCAGCTCCCTGCCGGTAATCTCGGCATAGAAGGGGATCTCGCTCTCCGGCTCAAAGAGGTTCTGCTCTCCCAGTATGCCGAAGCGAACGCTGATCCCGTTTTCCCGGTACAACATGTTCTGGTATTTCTCTCCTTTCAGTTCCGAATCGATGTCGACGGCAGACGGCTCCGATGAGACGGGCGCTTCCGTTGGCGGGGCAGTGCCGCTTTCGCCCTGCGGTCCGGTTTTCTTCGCTCCTTCACAGGCAGCCAACAGAATGACGGTGAAGAACAACATGATCAGTACCGAATGAATTTTGACTTTCATGGCATCTCCTTTCGCTGCTTATGTTCAGGACAGGATCACGGTGGCAAGATTCCAGGGCGATACGGCAGGAAGCGTCACGGTCAGGGAATCAGCCTCCGTCCGCCCCGGAAGCGTCTCGCTGTGCCCGTCGGGGAAGATGACGGACGCCGTTTTCCCTGCCGGACGACGTATCGTCAGGACGATCCCAGCCGCTTCGCCGACCGTCGGATTGAGCACGCTGACCGACTTGGTTCTCCCCTCCGCGGTCTGTCTCGGGAAGAGGATCAGCTGCTGCCTACCCTCTGAGAGGACCGGCAGACCGAGCCCCGAGACGGCGTCCATCCCCTTTAAAAGCTGACGGCGCTTTTCCCAGCTGATCACGGGTGTCCAGGGATACTGCCCCGTCACCAGCCATTTCGCGCCCCGGGCAGTACCGACGAGGGCAGAGGAGATCCCGTAGGGAAATTCCCCGGCCGTAAAGGGCAGGGCGCTTCCGTCGGTCTGATAAAAGCCGAGCACCTCGGTGTCCCCCGTAAGGTCGGTAAGAAAGCTGCCGAAGGGCTGAAGGAGTCCGTTCTCCCAGCGGCGTCCGGCGGCGTCGCCGTTGATCGGGTGATCGGTGAAGACCTCGAAGAGCAGCTGGGTCCGACAGGGGGAGGCCGACGCTCCGAAGAGATCCCCGAAGCCCTTCTGCTGCAGACAGAAAAGAGCGTCCCCACCGCAGAAAGTCGCCTTCCCCGCCAGAAATTCGACGTCCTCACGGGTAAGGAGGGCCGCCGTTTCGGCAGTCAGCATATAAAGCGGCGCCTCTCCCTCGGAAGGGAAGCAGATCGGGATCCCGCAGCGTTGAAGTTCGCTTCCGCCGTACCACGGCGATCCGGTCCGGTCATAGGGCTGCGCCCCCGCCGCGCGCCGGACGTCCTTCGGCAGATAGCGGGTCAGCCCGCAGGGCAGGGTCGCCCGGCTGAGTGCCGCAAGCTGCTCCCAATAGCGCCGATGCGCGGCGAAATCGCGGAAGAATTCCTCATGCCATGACAGCGGCTCGAAATCGTACATCAGCGTCGCATAGCTCATCGCGTCCGCTCCCCCCGCCAGATAGAGGGAGGTCTCAAGGCAGGTGCCTGCGGAGGATTTTCCGAAGCAGACATGCGGAAAATTCTCGATTTCAGGGCGGATTTCATCGACCACGCCGGCACAGAGGCTGTTCTGATAGCAGATGGCGTCGAGCTTTCGCAGCATATCGTTCGGATCGTGATCCTGATAGGTTCCGGCACCCGGGCGGGAGCCCACCGTTTTGCCGCTCTCCCGCTGCAGCGTGCGGAACAGTTCGGCAAAATCACGGTCAAAGGGCAGAACGCCGACGCCGTGCTGACAGCCGAGGGAGCTTTCGGGGGAGGCCTCCCGGACCACCCGCGCCAAAAACGCCGCAAGATCGCAGAGCCCCTCCCGAAGGAAGGAGGAAAGCCTCACCCGCCAGAGATATTCCTCCCGTACCGCTCCGGTCAGTGCACTGCGGTCAAACGCCGTCCCCCATCGGTCGTTGAAGCGCCGCAGACAGTCGTCGCAGAGACAGCCGCGTCCCGCAGGATGATGGTTGTCGCAGCGGAAATCATCGTCGATCCAGACGCGGTGCGGGCGGATTTCCCGACAGTAGCGCCGAAGGGTTTCCGCCAGATAGTTCCGAAAGCGCTTTCCGTACCAGCAGAAGGAAAGCTCGGCCGTGATGCCGTCGACATCGACGAAATGCTCGAAGCCTTCGGCGGCCGAGCAGTCACGCACCGCCATATAAGAGCCGTGTCCGATACTGTTGGAAAGCTGAAGCGATACGCGAAGCCCCGCCTCCCGCAGCAGGCTTGCCGAACGGCCGAGCAGCCGCGCCGAAGCAAAATGCTTTTCGGGGGCGGGATAGCCGTAATCGGTGGCGAGCCAGACCTCGTCGCAGGAGCCGGGATGGCGCCCGATGACGGCGATCAGCTCGCGGATATAGTCCTCTTTTTTCTGATTTTCAAAGCCAAGACGTAAAGACAGCATATTGTCCCTCCAATTACTGCCGCCGGAACAGGGGACGGCAAGCCCGTGTTTATTCGACCCGCCGCAGTCGTCCGTCGGCAGGTGCTTCCCCCGTCGGGCGGCAGAGCCGGAGCCGGCTCATGAGCGGGCGGCTGCGTTTCCCGCAGAGCAATCAACCGGTCATTCCTCCCTTCCGGGCGGATTGACACGACGGCAGAAACGCCGATAGCGGCGGTAGGCGTCGGTATAGTCTGCTCCCGTCGGCAGATAGCGGGCGTCGGTTGCGATCCGCCCGGCAGCCTCCCTCACCGAAGGAAAAACGCCGATCCCCACGCCGGCGAAGATCGCGCTTCCGCGGGTCGCGCATTCCTTGTCCTTCAGTGTCAACAGCTCCCGCCCCGTCACATCGGCCTTGATCCTGCACCAGAGCGGGCTGTTGCTCCCGCCGCCGACGGAGCGGAGCTGACGGATCTCGCCGCCCGCCGCATCAAGACAGTCCTTCAGCATAAAGGCGACCGATTCCATGACGGCGCGGATGAGCTGCGCCCGCCCGTGACAGAGCCGCAGACCGCAGAATGCCGCCGTCGCGTCGGGCTGAAAGTCGGGGATCGCAGAGCCGCAGAGATGAGGAACAAAGGTCACGCCCTCCGCCCCCGGCGGCACCCCCTCCGCCAGCAGATCCAGCTCCCCGAAGGATTTCCCCTCGCAGAAGCCGTCTCTGAACCATCGCAGGGCAAGCCCCGCCGCCGAGGTCCAGAGCAGGCGGCAGTAGCCGCCGTCCCAATGAACATGACAGGGAATGATGCTCCCCTCGCGGTAGGGCGGAATTTCCTTGCAGGGGGACAGCACCGCCAGCGTCGTGCCCGTCATCTCGGTGATGACGCCGGGGGAAACCGCCCCCGCCCCGACCGAGCCTGCGACCTGATCCATCGCGCCGAGGATCAGCGGAACGCCCTGTATGACGCCGACTCGCTCGGTCGTCCTGCCGATTCTCGGCAGCATCTGCCGCGTAATCCCGAGACAGGACAGCATCTCCTCCCACCAGTCTCCCCGTCGGATGTCGAAATACAGCGTGGAGGACTGAAGCGTCCCCTCGGTGACAAACTCCCCCGTCAGCCGATAGATCAGCCAGTCACCGAGCAGGAAGATTTTTCGGACGGCGGAAAAGATCTCCGGCTCGTGCCGCTTGATCCAGAGCAGCTTGCAGGCCGGCCATGCCGCCGCGATCTCAGGCTGCCCCGTCGTTTCATAGACCGTCCTCCGTCCGAAGACCGCCTCCAGCTCCTCCGCCTCCCGAACGGCGCGGTTGTCGAGCCAGACAATGGCTTTGCGAAGGGGGACGCCGTCTCCGTCGGTCACAATCAGCGTCTCGCATTGGGTGTCGATCGAGACGGCGTCGGGAATCAGCCCGCCGCAGGCCTTTTCCGCGCAGGCAAGCACCAGCCCGACATATGCTTCTGCGTCCGCTTCGACCAAAGCCCCTTCCGTGCGGAGGCTGTATTCGAGGGTGTGGGAGGAAAGCTCCCGAAGCTCCTCGTCATACAGTCCCGCCTTGACGGCGGTGGTCCCGACGTCGATTCCGAGCAATCTCTTCATACTGCCTCCTTCGTCAGGTTTCAAGAACCCCGATCCCGAGGATGCCGCAGAGACAGCGCAGCGCTTTTCTGTTGTCGCCGTAGGAGACGATGTAGTGCTGGCACAGCACCCGGTCGGCAAAGCTCCCGGGATCCTGCAGGCGGATGTGAAGCCCGGGAAGCTGAGGCGCAGGCTGCGTCCAGCCCGCCTCCTCCCAGCGGCGGGGAGTGACCGCCTCTCCGCAGGTCATGTGGAGCGTATGAACGCCTTGATGCTCTCCGAGGCGGCAAAGGGTGACCGTCCCCGTCTTCAGCAGCGACACGTTGAGAATCCCCTCGCTCAGCTCCCCGAAGGCGGCGGGCATGACCGTGACGGCCCCGTCGGTCATTTCCTCCGGCACGAAATCCGGCACGCCCGCCAGCACGCCGTCGGCAAAGAACTCGTAAAACTCCAGATAGGCGGCGCATTGCCCCGTGACGGACTTTACCATCAGCTGCGTTACCGCGCCGAGGCAGTCGTTTTCCGGGATCACGCAGACCCCGTCCAGCTGATCGAGCAGCATGAAGACCGGCGCGGGCGGGAAGCCGAGCAGCTTCTTCATGCCGTCGACGTCCTTGAGGGAGACGGCGCGGTAACCCCGCGCCGCGGCGATCTGAGAAATGCTCGCATACCATTCCGCCGCACGTCTGACGGCAGAAGGCGGGAGGGGCTTCAGACAGCGCCAGCCTTCGATCCGGCGGACGGCGGGGAGAACAGCCTCCTCCGTCAGCCGCTCGCGGCGCTGTACCGCCTCAAGCAGCTCAAAGCATTCGATCTCGATGCCGAGCGCTTTTTTCAGCGCCACGGCATCACAGAGCGTGCCGTACAGATTCATGTCGCGATAGCCGGCCATGCCGACAACGGCGCTCCGGAGGGAGGCGGCGGCCTGCGCCGCCCGACAGTAGCGGGCGACCTCCTCCGCCCGAGAGGGCAGCCCTACGATATCGTAGAAATAGCAAAAGGTGTAGCCGAGGCGCTCCATCACCCCGCGCAGCGCCGATGTTCCCGCCTGATCTGCCGTGGTGACGAGACGCCCGTCCTCTTCCGTCCATCCGCAAAGCCCCCACAGCACCATCGGAATGTCCCGGTACCGTTCCGCGACGCGGATCACGGCATGGCTGGGGATCCAGCCTGCAATACAGAGGATGATCGCGTCGCAGACCGTCTCCTCCAATCGCTTCAGTGCCCCGTCGACGTCCCGGCCGTCGGGATCGTCGGTAACAGGCCAGACTCCCGCTATCGGGAGGCCGAGCGCCTCCAGCGAGCGCTGCGCGTTTTTGCATTTTCCGGTCAGGAGCTCAATCGGCGTATTGACCTCTCCAAAGCCGACAAACGCTATTTTTCCCATTCTTTTTCCTCCTCAAACAATCGTCCGATTTCTCTCAGCGCCTCCTCCACGAGCAGCTCCCCGCCCTCGTGACCTGCCACGCCGCTTGAAACATAGGCGCTGTAATGCCCGCCCCGCTCGGCGCGGGCGGTCGGCAGATAGCCGAGGGAGCCTCCCGCAAGCTGGATCAGGAAGGTCTGGGCCGCAGGGCTTCTTGCCCGGATGCGGTTTCCGTAATCGAGAAACAGCTCGAAGGGACTGGTTGACACGACAAAATCCCCGATCCGGACGGTGTGCAGCTCGATCGTGATCTCAGGCTCAAACGCCTGCCTCTCGTAGCGGGCGATCGTTCCCGCGTAAACGTACAGCTCCGCGTTGTCGCAATAGTCGAAATTGGACTTCTCCATCGCGGAGGCCGCCTCCCGGATTCGGCGCTCCGCCTCGTCCCGCTGCGATGCCGTCACCCGTCTGATCGGGAGGGAAAGCTGCCTGACGCGGTGGCGGAGCAGCGCGTCCGTCGGTTCATGCTCTCCTGCTTCCCAGACGCCGATCACCTCGTCTGCGATCCGTCGCCCCACCGTATCCGCCCCCGCCCGGTCAAACATCGAGGGATCGGCCCGGCGGCGCAGCCGTCCGTTCCCGCGGGTGATGTTGGGATCGGAGACCGGCGTCTCCGGCGCCACCCAGCGGATCAGATCGCGCGGACATTGATCCCCTGCCGGCGCGCAGAGCGCAAGGACGCGGAAATCCTCTCCGAAGCGCTCCCGCAGCCGCCGCTTCACCCTGCCCCAATAGTCGGAGGAGAGGAAGAGCCGATGCTCCAGGACCTGTGCGGGGCAGGACAGATTTACTGCCGCTCCCGTCAGCGCCCCCGCCTCATCGCGGAAATAGAGCAGCTCGACGCCGGAATCGCTGCCGCCCTCCAGTGCGTCGAAATCCTCCCGCGAGGTATCCCCCCACATCAGGGCGTGTCCGTCCAGGTAACGCACCCGTCGGCACATTCCGACGGCGACGCGGCCGAACGCCGCCTCAAGAGTACCGGGCTTCCGATTCTCCCATGCCAGAAGGATCCCCTGCGCGATCCGCTCGGCAAGAAAGTCAAACGCCTCGTCCTCCCCCATGATGTCGGCACTTTCGGTGCGCTCCGCCTTTTTGTAGGGAAGATAGCGGTTCAGCAGCCCGGAGGAGAAGGCCAGCGTATCCAGCCCGTCCTTGTATTGCAGGGAGGTGTGGGTATGGGTCGCGCTGATGATGATTTTGTCGGGGTCCGGGCCTCCGCGGGCGGTGGTCTTTTCCCTCACCGCCGCAATCAGCCCGGAGGAAACCCCGACAAGGTCACAGGAGCAGAATACCACGCAGTCCTCCTCCGTGCTGATTGCCGCCGTGGTGACCGTGACCTCCGTCTCGACATATTCCGAGATTCTTTCAATAAATTGTCCCATGAGTCCCACCCGCTTGTCGGGCGTGATGCTCACCTCGGACCATCCGATCCGCATTGTTTTTTCGCTCATAGATATCCTCGCTTGCACGCGTGCCCTCCCCGTATCAGATGATCAGCTCGGAGCGGGAAGAGGACGTGGTCTTCCGCACTGCCAGATCGCAGGGCACTTCAATATGCCGGCAGCGATCGGATTCCCCTCGGATCGCATCGCAGAGCAGTCTGATCGCCTCCTCGCAGAGAGTGTCGCTGTGGATGACAATCGAGGTCAGCTCCGGCTCCATAAGGTTGGAGAACACCACATCGTTCATCCCTACGACGGAAAAATCCTGCGGGACGGAATAACCGTACAGCTTAAGCTCGTTGATCGCGCCGTAGGCGATCTCGTCATAGGCGCAGAGAAGCGCTGTCGGGAAGATATGCTCGGAATCGAGCATTTTCAGAATCCCTCCGTAGCCGCAGCGCTCGAACCGATGCTCATTGGAATAGAGAAAGCTGCTGTCCAGCCCCAACTCCGTCATGACCTCAACGAATAACCGCTCCTTCGGGAGGGTGTTGCGCTCTCCGATGAAGCCGATCCGTTCGTGACCGAGCGTCGTCAGATGGCGGACGGCCGCCCGGATGCCTTCCTTGAGGCTGCTGCTGACCAGATTGCAGGGCAGGTCGACGTCGAACTGCGTGATGCAGACAAAGGGCAGCTTCATCGGCCTCTCGGGGGGGATGTCGTAAAAGGAGATCACCCCGTCGACGTATTCGTTCCGCAAAATTTCCTGGAGTGTCCTGTGATAGCCGTCTGCGCCGAACCCGGAGATATAGATCCTGCCGTCCAGCTTCATGGCGTCAAGCGCCCGTACCAGCATCGTCGCCTCCGCGGCATAGTTGAGGCTGATGATTTCGGGAACGACGATGGCGATATAGGGGCGGTAGTGGCGCCCTTCGACGCGCTTCGCTTTTTTCTTTTGCTCAAAATAGCCCTTTTCCGTCGCGATTTTCAGCACTTTTCTTCTTGTTTCCTCGCTGATCTCGGCGCTTCCGTTCAGCGCCTTTGAGACCGAGGCCTGCGACACCCCTGCCAGCTGTGCGATTTTTCGGTGCGTTATTTTTCCCAAGCCAAATCCTTTCTCTGTTGGTCAGCGCCGCCGCGGAAGCGGCGGCGCCCGGTTATTCTTGCCGGTGAATGACGCGTTATCCTTTGCGCTTTTTGCTCCGCAGCAGGACCGCCCCGGAAGTCAGCAGCGCCGCCCCGACGGGAAGCGCCGGCATCCCCGTCGGAGGGTTCTGCGGATCTGCCTGTTCGGCGGACGGCGCGGGATCGTTCTCATTCTTGCTGAGATAGAGATTCCGGACGGTGATTTCCGGGTTCTCGGCGGAGGCAAAGACAAAGCGGATCATCTTCAGCCCTTCCGTCCATTCCCCGACGCCCAGACTGCCGGGGGAATAGGCGGCGAAGCCGGAGAGCGGTACGGCAAAATGATAGCTCTTCCCCGCCTCATAGTCTGCCGTCTGCGCGAGGTTGTAGGAGACCACGTTCTTCGCGCTCTCGTATTGTCCCACCGCGCCGGCGTTGTCAATCAGGATGATATAGCCCCAGAACGACGGATACTCGATATGCACGTCCTCGGCAAAGCAGAGATCGAAGTGCAGGTACTGCCATTCCGAAAGATCAACGTCGATCATATCGGAGTTAGCCTCGCTGTAGCCCTTCAGAAGCTCGGCGGGGAGTGTCAGCACCGTATCCTCCCCGATCAGCCAGGCCGCGTTTCCCCGCGCGCCGGCGCCAAGTCCCGATACGAGAAACAGAACTAAGATCGTCAGAAGCCCGAATCGTGTTTTTTTCATTTCAAAATCCTCCATAAATTCGTTATTTTTTCCGGCAGAGCCGGGGGCGGAACGATCGGAAGCGGATGTCCGTCAGGAATCGCAGAGCTTGTCAAGGACGGTGTTGAAGGCATCGGTCATCGGGCCCTCCCGCTTGCTCCAATAGGACATGAAGTCCCGGTTTTTGCTTCCGAGCATATTGCGAAGCGTATAGCCGGGCGTGCCGACATAGTTATTGTAGATCATCTCAAAGGTCAGATATACGCTGTCCTTGATGAGATCCATCATCTCCTTTGATTCCTCGTCGCGAGTGTAGCGCCCTTTCAGTGCGGTGTCAAAGTAGACGGGAGTCACACTCTGCCAGCTCTCGCAGCCGAGTGCCTCCAGCACCGCGGAGGCAGCTTCCAGTTCCTCCCCCGTGATGTCGATAGGGATGCCCCAGATCTGCAGCGCGTCCTGAATCCGGGTGCCGTACCGGGTCTGGCTTTCGTTGAGCTTCGGATAGGGAAGCACCATGAAGTCGGATTTCAGGTCGCTCAGGGCGATGCGAAGGGTGTCCATCGGGAAGGGTGCAAGCAGCAGGCGATTGTCCTGCATCATGGCAAAGGATTCGTCTCCGGAATCGGCAGGCGTGATCCTGGCGCCCCGGTTGTCGTACATCATGGTGTAGAGGCGATCGATCAGCTCGGTCATCTGCTCCTCCGGCATCGAAAGATACGGCCGGCCTTTTTCGTCTCGTTCGGTCATTTTGATCCGTGCCGACGCAAGAAAGGCGTCAAGATCGTTCGCGCAGCCAAGCTGCAGTCCGTAGGTGTCCTTCTCGTTTACGACCGCATCGCCGTCGTCCCGATAGGCGGAGCGGGTGAGCTGCGTGACGTAATCTATCGTCCATTCCCCCTGCCGGACGACCTCGTAGAGATCGGGAAGCCGATTGTCGTCCGCCAGCTTCTTATTGCAGACGAAGACCCTCATCGAGCCGAGCATCGTCAGTACCGAAATGTCACCCGATACGAAGTGAAGCTTTCCGTCGATGGTCAGCTCCTCCACCAGAGACGGTGTCCACCACGGCTTCTCCGTCCCGATGTAGGGAAGGGTCATCAGATCGGTCATCAGACCCTCGGCCGCCAGCTCCGGAATGCAGGGCTGCCAGCCGGAAATAAGATCAAACGCCGCGTCCCCGCTGCTGACAGAGGCACGGAGCTGGGGATTGGCTACTGTATAATAGGCGTCCCAGGATGCCGAACGGAAGACCTCGATCAGAACGTGCAGCTCCTCTTCCACAAAGGAATTTCGCCGGTAGATCGCCTCGTATACCTGATTCGAGGTGTCCTCCACCGCAATTTCATCGACGGAATTGTAGTCGCCGCGCGTATGAATCACGATCTTCGCGCCGTCGAAATCAAGTCCCTCCGGCAGATCGTGCGAGATCATCGTCTCCGACGTCACCGACGAGGAGATCGGGTCGTTGTCGTCCCGGACGGAAGAGCTTTCGGAAAACTCCCCGCCTTCGCTGCAAGCCGCCGCCGTTGCCGCTAACACCGCGCAAAGCGCTGCCGCTATTCCTCTTTTCATTTGATTTCCTCCAGTCTGATGTTTCTGCGTCCATCGGCCTGAGCCGCAGGAACGCCGATCGGTTACCCCGATTATACCATAGATGTGGTGAAAAATAAACAGAAATCGCATCGAATAATATTCGAAATTGTATAGAATTCGCTGACGTCCCTGCGGTTCCGCCTGAAGCCCCTCAAGTGCGATTGCCCCCCGCAGCGCGTCCCCATCACGCTATCTCCCCTTCGCCGCACAATATCCCTGTCGCCGCTCCGCGTCATCCCC
>CALWTY010000061.1 GCA_944384585.1 uncultured Clostridia bacterium
TCTCCGCAATCCAACATCATTCTGCTACAAATCGTTACTTTTCCGTGAACTATTGCAGGTTGCTATTGCAATTTGCGAAAGAATTATATTCCACATTATATCATATTTTCTGATGTTTTTCAATATTTGCCGTAAAAATAACATGGGAAAAGTTCATTTCTGCTCCCTTGCCCCAAAATGCCGATTGGCATCTTTTTATTTTCACAAAAATCCGAATTTCAAAAAAGTTGGGAAATGGCGAAAAACGAAGAAAACCCGAGAAAATCTCGGGTTTTTCGGCCGGCATCTTTTAAGACCGGAACACTTGGAGGCGACATCCGGATTCGGACCGGAGAATAACGGTTTTGCAGACCGTGGCCTTACCACTTGGCTATGTCGCCTAAAACAAACGCTCCCTGCTCGGGGAGCGCTTTTGGAGCGGATTACGGGGCTCGAACCCGCCACCTCCACCTTGGCAAGGTGGCGCTCTACCAAATGAGCTAAATCCGCATAATGTATGTATCGGGCTTTCGCAACGATACACACGCATCACACGCTATTGCATGCAATCATGGTGCCTCCGGTCGGAATCGAACCAACGACACGGGGATTTTCAGTCCCCTGCTCTACCGACTGAGCTACAGAGGCATATTCATTCCTTGCAACCCGCGGTAGGAAATAATGCCAAAAAAGAGTGGCGACCCGAAGGGGACTCGAACCCCTGACCTCTAGCGTGACAGGCTAGCGTTCTAACCAACTGAACTACCGGGCCGTATTTGGTGGGAACAATAGGGCTCGAACCTATGACCCTCTGCTTGTAAGGCAGATGCTCTCCCAGCTGAGCTATGCTCCCGAATGTCCTTCGGGTCGGGGGTCATATCCCTCATGTCCCTTGCGACGTTTGATATTATATCATATGTCTCCCCGTTTGTCAACACTTTTTTTCGAAGAAATCCGGTTTTTTAGAAAAAATTTTTCCGCCGTCGCAGACGCCCGTTTCCCGCCCCTTGACTTTTCGGGAGGAATCTTTTATAATGAAGAAGATGATACCGCGCGGGCTTGCAGAGCGCTTCTTTTATGAGAACGGCGCCGCGTCCCCGCCCGAAGCTCCTCCTTTATCGGGTCAGCTCCGCCGTCTTCGCGCCGATCAGCTCCGCCAGCTCCCGCGGATCGACGATCACCTGAACGCCCCTCTGTCCGGCGCTGACATAGATCCTCTCCCGCCGGAAGGCGGAGGCGTCGAAATAGGTCGGATACCGCTTCTTCATCCCGACGGGGGAGCAGCCTCCCCTGATATAACCGGTCAGCGGCAGCAGCTCCTTGACGGCGATCAGCTCCATCCGCTTATCGCCGGCCGCCGCCGCACATTTTTTCAGATCCAACTCCTCGGCGGCGGGGATCACGAACACGGTGATCCCGTTCCGCTCCCCTCTTGCGACAAGCGTCTTGTAGACGAGCGAAACATCGACCCCGATGCTCTCCGCCAGATGCACGCCGCTGAGGTCGGACTCGTCCACATCGTATTCCGCCGTCTCATATCGGAGCTTGGCGCTGTCCAGAATCCGCATGACATTGGTTTTGGTCTTCATCGTTTCTCCCGTTCCTTTCCGCCCCGCCTCGCGGGGATATGAAATTATTGTACACCGCCGCCCCGATTTTGTCAACCGTCAGCGGGGCGATCTTTCCGAAAAAACATGAGGTACTCCATGAATATGCCGGCACATCCCGCCCCCTCCTCCCGTCCCCGCAGGCCCTCTCCCCGCCTTCTCCTTCCGGCAGCGGCGGTTCTTTTTGCGCTGCTTGTCATTTTGGCCTGTGTCGCGCTGATTTTACGGCAGGAGGAGTTCAGGCTTTCCTCCGACTACGCCTACATGAAGGAATTCCTTGCGCGGGAGGACAATGCCGCGCTGCGGGAGGCCGGCCTGCCTTTGCTGGAGAAGATCAACGAATATGAGGACGAGGAGCAGGTCAGGGAGCGCCTTTCCGCCCTGCTTTCCCCCGAAAAGCTCACCTTCGCACGGCAGGAGGACTGCCCCGCTGACGCTCCCCTCTACACCGTCTATTCCGACGGCAGGGTTTTCTTTACCGTCCGCCTCGCCCGCGCGGGAAGCACGCTGTCGGGCTTTGAGCGCTGGAGGATCGACGGGATTTCCATCGCAGAGGACAGCGAGATCGGCGTCCCGGTACGCATCGAAGCGCCGAAGGGCGCCTCCGTCACGGTCAACGGGATCACGCTCCCCGACGAAGAGCGCAGCGGAAGCGTTCCCTACGGGGGGCTGTCGAAATTCGAAGCGTCTCTATCCGATACCGTCTGCTGCGATCTCTATGAGCCCGGCATTTTCTT
Organism: uncultured Clostridia bacterium; assembly: GCA_944384585.1. Lineage (GTDB taxonomy): Bacteria > Bacillota > Clostridia > Oscillospirales > CAG-272 > Colimorpha_A. The sequence goes on from CALWTY010000061.1 coordinate 2,324, forward strand.
CTTCCCGCCCGATGTCGACGCGGTGCTGGACGGCCGGCGACTGCTTCTGACCGGACAGGAGAACGGCGTGTATCGGTTTTCCTATCCCGCCTCCGCCGCCGGGGTCTTCAGCCTGACCGTTCCTTACGGTGCGGAGGTGACCGTCAACGGAATCGCCGCCGATTCCTCCGATGTGGCGGGGACAGGGCTTCCCTATCCCTTTCTGACCCGCTTCGAGCGCGATCTGCCCGGGATCACCGGCTCGACGGTCTATCGGATCAGCGGCCTCTTTGAGGAGCCTGAGATCACAGTCACCTATAACGGGATCCCGCTCCGGGGCGACAAGCGCGGCAACTACCGTCTTCCCGAGGAGAAGACGCAGCGCTATACCGTCTACGCGCCCTCCGATGCCGTCGTCCGTCTGAACGGCATCGCCGTCGGCGCGCCGGAAATCACCGCCGAGCAGGTGGAAATTCCGATCCTCGACGGGCTGACAAACTATGCGAAAAAGCGTCCCTATCTCACGGAATATACCGTGACGGGGCTGCTCCGCGCCCCCGAAATCACCGCGACCGACAGCAGCGGACGGAAGCTGACTCCCGCCCTGCGCTACTCCGAGGGAAACACCGTCACCTTTCTCTGCGCCTCCGAGCCTGCGCCTCCCGAAAAGGATATCATCACCCTGCGCGCCTTCGCCCGCTACTATATTCAGTATCTCTACGGCGGGAGCCGGAACACAAACGGAAACTACGGCAACATCACCGACATGACTCCCGGCAAATCCCCCGCTTTTGAGAAGCTGCGGGATGCCTATTCCGAAATTGCCCGCACCGAGCCCCGTCGGAATATCCGCTTCGGGACGGCAGAGTACCGCGAGTTCATCTCCTATGCCGATTCTGCCTATTCCTGCATCGTGACCCTTCCCTTCACCTCGGAGGCCGACGGGGAGGAGCTTGAGGAGACGCTGGTCATCGAAATTCTCTACGTTTTCTCCGGCAGCATCCGCCGCGTGGTCAATTATACCGTATGGGAGGGGAGGGGCGCGGAAGCCGCGCCCTGATCCCCCCGTCAGCCGCTCCCCGACGGAAACTCCGCGGAAGGGAGACACTTTCCCAACACAGCATCAGATCACGCAACCTTCCGCACCGCCATATGCATAACGAAAGCAGCCGCTTCGGGATTCACTCCCGAAGCGGCTGCTTTACAGTGCGGCGATCTCGTCGGCAATTTCATTGGGGGGTTTCTTGTCGGTTTGGATTTTTACGGTCTTCAGACCCGCATAGCATGGGATTCTCGCGATGCTTCTGCCTATCACATCCGGGGATCGTCTGCCTGCCTCGATATCTTTTTTCAGCCGTGCCGTAAGCTCTGATTCGCTGCAGATCAACGATACCGCCACGATTTCGCAATCCGCCCGATCCACATTCGCCAAAATGCTATCGAGGATCTTTTGCTCATGCATCACCCAACAGAAGATGATCGTCTCATAGGCAGAACAATGCATGAATTGGTTGAGCAAAAAGCAGATGTTTTCCAGCACCATGGTTCTGGTTTCTTCGGTGACCGTAAAGGGGTGGGAATCCCAACACCAATCCCCGTCCAAAAAGACGCTGTTATCCGATTTTTTCTGCAGCAGCCGGGAAACCGTTGTTTTACCGACCCCCATTGTGCCGCCGATGAGATAGACCCGTTTCATATTCATCCCTCCGCAAGGAGGCGGTTTACGGCATTCCGGAAGTGCAGTCCCCTGCCCGTATCGCCGTTTCGACGTCCGCCGCTCCTCCGAACCGGTTTCCGCGGAGCGCTGTTCAAGCCGGACTTTCCCCTGCCGCGTGCAGGGCTTCGGGAAATCCCGCAGTTCCTCCCCGCTCCTTGCCCCGATCGGATACCGATTCGCCGTCAGTGTCCCTTTCGAAGCGTTTCGGTAAACTGCCCGATCCGATGCAGTGCCTGCTCCAGATGCTTCAAAGAATAGGCGTAGGAGATTCTGGCAAAGCCCTCGCCGCAGTCCCCGAAGGCCGTTCCCGGCACAATCGCCACCCGCGCCTCGCGGAGCAGCCGCTCGCAGAAAACTTCGCTGGTCATGCCAAACGCTCCGACCTTCGGGAAGACATAAAAAGCGCCCTCCGGCTCGAAGCAGGGGATCGACAGCTTTCGCAGCCCGTCGGTGAGAAACCGCCGCCTCATATCATATTCTCCCGTCATCCGCTCGATATCGGGATCACCGTTCCGAAGCGCCTCCACCGCCGCAAACTGGCTGGTGGTGGGAGCGCACATAATGGCAAACTGATGCAGCTTCAGCATCTGCTTCGTGATCGGAGCGGGCGCCGCCGTATATCCCATACGCCAGCCTGTCATCGCGTATGCCTTGGAAAAGCCGTTGACCACCACGGTACGCTCCCGCATTCCCTCAAGGGAGGCGATCGAGACGTGCCGTCCGCCGCCGTAGGTCATCTCGGCGTAGATTTCGTCCGACAGGACCATGATGTCAGTGTCCCGCAGGATGGCGGCGATCTCCTCCAGCTCCTCCCGCTTCATAATCGCGCCGGTCGGATTGTTCGGAAAGGGCATCACCAGGAGCTTCGTTTTCGGCGTAATCGCCGCGCGGAGCTTTTCGGGGGTCAGCTTGAAGCTGTCCTTCTCCTCGGTCACCACCGTCACCGGCACGCCGTCCGCCATCCGCGCCAGCGGCTCGTAGCAGACGAAGCAGGGAGTGGGAATGATCACCTCGTCGCCGGGATTGAGGATGGCGCGCATGGCGATATCGATCGCCTCGCTCCCGCCGACCGTGACGATGATCTCATCGTCGGGATCGTAGGTCAGGGAGAAGCGGCGGTTGAGATAACGGCTGATCTCCTCCCTCATCTCCGGCAGACCGCTGTTGGAGGTATAGTAGGTCTTGCCGCGCTCCAGGCTCTCGATTCCCGCCTCGCGGATATGCCACGGGGTCACAAAATCGGGCTGTCCGACCGTGAGAGCCACCACGTCGTCCATTCCGCCCAGCATATCAAAAAACTTCCGTATGCCGGAGGGCTTCAGTCCCTGCGTCTTCTCCGACAAAAGCTGCGAATACTCCTTCATCACAGAAGACACTCTCTTTCGTCTTTCTCCGGTGCGCGGTAGATCACGCCCTTGTCCTTGTATTTTTTGAGAACGAAGTGGGTCGCCGTCGAGACGACGTCCTGAAGCGGCGCCAGCTTGTAGGCGACAAAATAAGCGACCTCCTTCATCGTCCTTCCCTCGATCATCAGCATCAGATCGTAGCCCCCCGACATCAGGTGGACGCTCTGCACCTCCGGGTAGTTGTAAATCTTCTCCGCGATCTTGTCGAAGCCGCGGTCTCGCTGCGGCGCGACCTTCAATTCAATAACAGCGCTGACATACTCTCTGTCTGTCTTATCCCAATCGATCAGCGCCTTGTAGCCGAGAATCACGCCCTCGCTCTCCAGCCTTTCCACCGTCTTTTTCACATCCTCGGCATCGCGCCCGCAGAGCACCGCAAGCTGCTCTGCCGACAGCCGTCCGTCCTCCTCCAGAAGCTGCAGTATCTTTTCCATTCCGAATCTCCTTTCGCTCCTTCCTTAAGGACGGAGCTGTCATATTCCGTGATTTCAATATTATATCATACTTTTCAGCCTTTGAACAGAGGAAAAAGGAAAAAATATCAATTTTCCGTTCGTGTGCTGACCTCGCCGCTCGACAACGCCTCGGTGCTGCCGTCGGAATAGCGGACGAGAAGCCGGAAATCCCGCTCCAGACCGATCGCCTCCGCCTCCCGTTCCTCCTCTCCCCGCAGCACCGTGATCCGTTTGCCGAGCAGGGTCAGGCGGCTGCGATAGGCCTCAAAGAAGGAGGCGTCGGAGAGATGATCGTAGAGCGGCAGAAAGCGCCGCAGGATCGACGCCGCCAGACGGCAGCGCCCGTTCGGGATCGGCCGATCGGAGATTGCTCCCGCGATGCCCGCCAGCTCCCGGGGAAAGCCCCCTGCGGGAGAGGTCAGATTCACTCCGATCCCCAGCACCGCATAGTCAAGGCTGCCGCTTTCGAGGGAAAGCGCCGCCTCGGTCAGGATTCCGCATACCTTCCTGCCCCCGACGATCACGTCATTCACCCACTTGATGCCTGCGGGAGCGCCCCCCAGCTCCTCGACCGCCTCGGCTGCCGCAACCGCCGCCGCCGTCGTAATCAGCAGGGAGGCGGGCGCCGGCAGGGAGGGGCGGAGCAGCAGACTCATGTAAAGCCCCGTCGTGTCGGGAGAAAAGAAGGCCCTGCCCCGCCGCCCGTAGCCGCCTGTCTGCCGCTCCGCCAGCACGACAAGCCCTTCGGGTGCGCCGGCGGCCGCGGCGCTCTTGACCTCCCGGTTGGTGGAGGGGAGCGATCGGAAGGTCCTGACCGTCAGCCTCCCGGCGTCCCTTCCGAGCAGCCGGGTCAGCTCCCCTGCCGACAGCACGTCGGCGGAGGCAGGCAGGCAATAGCCCCGGTTGGTGGAGGCCTCGACGGGAATTCCCTCCCGCCGCAGCGCATTGATGCCCTTCCAGACAGCGGCGCGGCTGACCTCCAGCCGATCGGCAAGCTCCTGCCCCGACACAAATTCCCCCCGCCGTCCCGCCAGGATATCGAGCAGCTTTTCCTTCATGACTCATCCTCCGTTCCCCCGCCCCGGGTTTCCTTCGGTTATTATACTCCTTTCCCGTCCGTTTGTCAATTGCCTCCCGCGCGTGCGCAGCGCCGTCGGATTCCCGCCTCCCTTCGGTTAATTCCACAGCCTTCTGCGTTTGTATTGACAAATATCCCCTTCGGGAGTATAATAATGTAGGCAATACGGGAAAGCGGCTGTCGGGGACGCCGTATGCCCGCTTTTTTCCGTCTTTGGAGAATCCTCCGCCCTCCGAAATTCTTGTATATCCGGGAGTCATCCGAAGTCATGAAGCTGTTACTCAAATACCTAAGGCCGCATCTGCCGCGGATGTCGGTCGGCCTCGTCATCAAGATCGTCGGAACCATAATGGATCTGCTGATCCCATATATTCTCGAATACATCATCGACCGCCTCGTTCCCGCCGAAAACGTCGGGCGGATCGCCTTTTTCGGCGTGCTGATGATCCTCTGCTCGGTCGGCGGCATCTCCGGCAATATCATCGCCAACCGTATGGCCTCCGCCGTCGCGCGGGACACGACGCGGGATATCCGCCACGACCTCTTCACCCGCATTTCCTATCTCTCCTCCCGTCAGATCGATAAGATCACCGTCCCGACGCTGGAGACCCGCCTCACCACCGACACCTACAATATCCATCATATGACCGGCATGATGCAGCGCCTCGGTGTCCGCGCTCCCATCCTCCTTATCGGCGGCATCGCCGTCACCTTCTCGATGGAGCCGGTGCTGTCGCTGGTGCTGGTCTCGATGCTGCCCTTTCTGACGGCGGCGGTGGTGATGATCTCCCGTAAGGGAATCCCCCTCTTCCGCAAGCTTCAGCGCAAATCCGACGACATGGTCCGCGTCGTGCGGGAATCGGCGCAGGGCATCCGCGTCATCAAAGCGCTCTCCAAGACCGGCTATGAGTCGGACAAATTCGAGGATCGCAACCGGGAGGTCGCCGCGGCGGAGCTGCAGTCCGGGAGGATGATGGCGCTGACCAATCCTCTGATGAGCGCCTTTCTGAACATCGGAATGGCGGCGGTCATCCTTGTCGGCGCCATCCGCATTCAGGGCGCCAAGGCAGAGCCGGGCATGATCATCGCCTTCATGTCCTATTTCACGATCATCCTCAACGCCATGCTCTCGATCACCCGCCTCTTCACCCTATACAGCAAGGGAGCGGCCTCCGCCGCCCGCATCGAGGAGATCATGGAGATCCCCTACGACTTCGAGGTCACGGAGGACAGAAGCGCGGAGGAAACCGACGCCTTCATTGAATTCCGCCATGTCAGCTTCTCCTATCCCGGCAAGAAAAGCACCCTGACCGATCTCTCCTTTTCTCTGAAAAAGGGACAGACCCTCGGTATCATCGGCGCGACGGGAAGCGGGAAATCGACGCTGATCCAGCTTCTGCTCCGCTTTTACGACGCCTCCTCCGGCAAAATCCTCCTTGATGGGCGTGATATCCGCTCCTTCACGGCGGAGGAGCTGCGCCCGCGGTTCGGAACGGTGCTGCAGAACGATTTTATCTATGCCGACACGGTGCTGGAGAATATCGATTTCGGACGGGGGCTTGATCCCGAGGCGGTCAGAACCGCCGCCTCTGCCGCGCAGGCCGACTTTATCCTTGAGCTGGAGGAGGGCTTTGATCATCCGTTGAACGCCAAGGGCACTAACCTCAGCGGCGGGCAGAAGCAGCGCGTTCTCATCTCCCGCGCCCTCGCCGCCGACCCCGAGATCCTGATCCTCGACGACGCCTCCTCCGCCCTGGACTACAAAACCGACGCGAAGCTCCGCGCCGCGCTCCGACGCCGCTATGCCGAGGTCACCAAGATCATCGTCGCACAGCGGGTCAGCTCGATTTCCCACGCCGATCTGATTCTGGTGCTGGACAACGGACGGATCGCCGGCGCGGGTCGGCATGAGGAGCTGCTCAAAAGCTGCGGAATCTATCGGGAGATCAGCGACTCCCAGATCGGAGGTACCGTCGAATGAATCGCACTCCGGATCCCGAAAAAAAGCCCACCTTCAAATGGCACGTCATCAAGCGCCTCATCCCCTATCTGCTCGAGCATAAGCTCACCCTCACCTCCGCTCTTCTGCTGATGCTGCTCTCCAGCGCGCTGTCGCTGGCCGGGCCGAAGCTGTCGGGGCAGGCGATCGCAGCGCTCGGCGAGGGGAGCGGGAACGTCGATTTTGAGCGGGTACTCTTCTTCTGCGGGCTGATGGCGGTCTTCTATATCCTTTCGGCGCTGCTTTCCTATCTGCTCTCGATCGTCATGCTGGGGCTGAGCAAGAAAATCTCCTATACCATGCGGAAGCAGGTCTTCGACCATCTGCTCTCCCTCCCGGTCGGCTATTTCGACCGCAATCAGACAGGCGATATTATCAGCCGCCTCTCCTATGACATCGACACCGTCAACGCCTCCCTCTCCTCCGATCTGCTCCAGATCTGCACCAGTGCCGTGACGATCGTCGGCTCCTTCGCCATGATGTGCCTCATCTCCCCGAAGCTGATCCTGATCTTCGCCGTCACCCTTCCTCTTTCGATCTGGTTCATCCGCTACCGCGCAAGAAAGGTCAGACCCCTCTTCCGCAAGCGCTCCGCCAAGCTCGGGGAGCTGAACGGCTACGCCGAGGAGATGCTGTCGGGGCAGAAATCGATCAAGGCCTACAATCGCGAAAAGGTCATCATCGGCCGCTTCGACGAGAAGAATCTGGAGGCGGTCGGCTCCTACTACGACGCGGAATACCAGGGAAGCGTGGTCGGCCCCTCCGTCAACTTCATCAACAATCTCTCGATGTCCTTCGTCAGTATGTTCGGCGCGCTGCTCTATCTCATCGGGGATATCACCCTGTCGGGCATCTCGGAGTTCATCCTCTATTCCCGCCGCTTCTCGGGGCCGGTCGGGGAGCTTGCCAACATCTTCAGCGATCTTCAGTCCGCCTCCTCTGCCGCCGAGCGGATCTTCCGTGTGCTGGACGAAGCACCGGAGCCGCCCGATCTGCCGGAGGCCTCCCCGATCTCCTTTGTTCGGGGCAGCGTGGAATTCCGGGACGTCAGCTTTGGCTACACCGATGACCGCATGGTGCTGACAGGGTTCAATCTCTCCGTTCCGCCGGGCAGCACCGTCGCCATTGTCGGGCCGACCGGTGCCGGCAAGACCACCATCGTCAATCTTCTGATGCGCTTCTACGACCCGCAGCAGGGACAGATCCTGCTTGACGGCCGTGAGGTGACGGGTATCACGCGGCAGAGTCTGCGCAAGTGCTTCACGATGGTGCTGCAGGACACCTGGCTCTTCACCGGCACGATCCGGGAAAACATCGCCTTCGGAAGCGATTCCGCCACCGAGGAACAGATCCGCCGCGCCGCCGAGACCGCCGGGATCGCCCCCTACATCGAATCGTTGAGCGAGGGATACGACACGGTGCTGTCGGACGACGGGATCAACCTCTCAAAGGGTCAGAAGCAGCTTCTGACCATCTCCCGTGCCATGCTCTCCGACGCTCCGATCCTGATCCTCGACGAGGCGACCTCCAATGTCGACTCCCGCACCGAGCAGCAGATCCAGCAGGCTATGAACAAGCTGATGACAGGCAGAACCTCCTTCGTCATCGCGCACCGCCTTTCGACGATCAAAAATGCCGACATCATCCTGGTCATCCGGGACGGCAGGATCGCGGAGCGCGGCACGCACGACGAGCTGATGGAGCAGGGCGGCGTCTATTACGGACTCTATCACTCGCAGTTCGAATCCTGAACGCTGACGAGTCCCCAACGGAATTTCTCACCCACCCCGCACCCGCTGCTCAAGGAGTAAACCCGCCGTCTCGCAAAGCAATACGCCGCACCTCGCGCCCGACAAACCCCGCCTGCCGGCGTACCCGACTAAAACCTGCAGGCGTATGAGAAAAAGGACGGACAGCCCGTGACTTGCCTCCTAATAAGAAAACATGGGAAAGTCCAGTAAAATCAATGTTTTCAGAGGCAAGGAACACGATGTGAAGTCAAAAAATCAAATACTGGCAGGATAAAGG
>CALWTY010000062.1 GCA_944384585.1 uncultured Clostridia bacterium
CGGTGAATGACCGTGTTTGCCGATACCTTTCTTTCTTTCATTTCGTAGGTGTAATAGTCCTGTATATGCTTCGGCGTTAAATCACACAGGGCAAGCCCCGGAAAGAACTCGTCAAAGTATACGACGATTTTACTCTTGATACAGAACGAATAAGAAGCGTAGGTCGGTTTATCCAGATTCATCGCCGGACGGGTCTATATGTTTTGGGATTCTGTAAGTTTGAAACCTGTCGCTCCGTATGCCGAAACGGTGCCGGCGTTACGACCGTTGCTGCTGAACGGCGAGCGAAGCCACCACACGCTGTTGTCTGCGATGCGCGAATCGTTGTTGATAAAGCCGTATTTTTTGGTTTCCGCCTCTTCTACGGAGAGAAAGAAGATCTTGTCGTCGGACAGGCCGGACTTTGCATACCCCAAATAGACACCGTCGGACTTGGTGGTGGGAATCACCGCCGATTTTTCAACCGAGCTCAGGTTGTTGGCGTAAAAATCCTGACACCATTTTTGGGCAACGCTTCCTTTCCAGATGTTGGAAGCAGTACCGAGATTCGGGTTGAATTGCGTTATCGCCATTGTCTGCTCGGAGAGCAGGAACAGGCCGTCACCGTTCACGGCGCTTTTCATGTTGGTCTTATCGTCCAGCACCCGCCACTTTATAGGGTTGTTGTCGTAAATTCCGTAGTAAAGATAGTCATAGGTATTTTCGGCTGCGTTATAGCCGTCAACCGTCCCAACGCCCATCTGCATAACGGCGACAGACTCTCCCGCCTTAGTATCCGCATTGTTTTTGCTCGCAAATACTGCCGCAGGCAGCAGGGACAGGGTCATCATGAGCGCCAGCAGCACGGACAGGATTCGTTTCAGTCGGTTCATCGTATATCCTCCATATGAGTTGTCTTCGTTTGGTTTGCGTTTTGGTAAAGCATCAGCGTCTGTCGGATGACCGCCAGCTGCAGGTTCAGATATTCCTCGTCCTCAAAGAGGGCGTAATGGACGCAGGCGCGGACGAAGAGATAGGTCATGCCCTGCACGAAGTCCACGGGAAGACCCAGCATGGGGGCAAGCTGCTCGGCATAATTCCGATACCGCCGGTTCACGCCCCGGAAGAATTCCTTCCCATACTCCCGGTACTTGGGGCTGGAATAGACCTGATACATAAATCGGTATTTCGCTCCGTGGAGCTTTGCCGTCAGATAGGGCATTTCCCGCAGAAACCGCTCAATATCCGCCGCGTTCTGCGGCGCATTCTCCATAAAATCCTGCTCCACCTTCGCCATGCCGTGGGCGGTGGCGCGGATCACGATATTTTCTTTGCAGCCGAAGTAATAAAACAATGTGGGATTGGTCACGCCGCAGGCTTTGGAGAGCTGCCGTATGCCGGTATTTTCCAGCCCTGTTTTGCAGAACTCGTCAAAACATATCTCAAGCAGCTCCATCGCGCGTTCGCAGGTTGCATCCGCCATTTCTGCCTCCTATATCTACCGTTCGTTATACACCGAGGGAAATAATAAAGCAAAGGGATATCAGGCATTGTCCGGACATACGATCCTTCGTAGGTATCCTCTGTCTTTTCGGTGTTGTCGAGTCCTCCCTTTGTCTCTGTACATGCATATAGTATAGCACTTTTTTCATCGGTTTTCAAGGAGGCGAGGTGAAAAATATGAATGTATTTTAACTTTTATGAACCCACCGTCGTCCCCGTGATTCGCACCCGGTCTGCCGCATCCTTTCCCGACAAAAAGCGCGGGTGTCCCGGGACGACGCTTTCATCGAAAGGACGGTGTCATGCCTTTGCCCGGTATTCCGCCGCTCGCAGGCAGCATCCCGCCCCTCCCGTTCCTCGATCCATGAAGAAAAACCGGGCGGCGGAATCGATTGCCGCACGTTCCGTCGCCCCTTCGCACACGCACCCTGCCCCGCCGCTTGCGCTTCGGCCGCAGGATACGGTCAATGTTCTTTTGTCAATGTGACGCACCGTTGTGATTTCTTTCGGCAGGAAACGCCGAACGGTCTCTCACAGCAGTCGCGGTGTTTTCCCGATTCGCTGCGGAAAGGATCGTTTCCCAATCGTGCCAAAGCTTCGCCGTCGGGAGAAATCACTCACCATATCGTCCCAAGGCTTCGCCGTCGGGAGGGATCGCTCACCCAATCATCCCAAGACTTCGCCGTCGGGAGGGATCGCTCACCCTATCGTCCCAAGGCTTCGCCGTCGGGAGGGATCGCTCACCCTATCGTCCCAAGGCTTCGCCGCCGGGTGAAATCGCTCACCCTATCGTCCCAAGGCTTCGCCGTCGGGGCGTCATGCTTCATATCCCCGTCGACTCGGGTTCGGTTGGCTCGGTGTCTGCGGGCAGAGAGGAGGTCTTCTCCTCCGTGGATCCGCCGGATTCCGATTCGGAATCGACGGAGGTCTGCTCTGCCGTTTCGACGGAGGAGGTCTCCTCCGGCTCCTGCGTTCCCTCGGAGACAGGCTCGGTCGAGGTTCCCGCTCCGCTCGTCACCGTTCCGCTCTGATCGGATGTCTCCTCCGGGAGCGGGAGTGAATCGGTTGTCGAATCAGGCGGGAGAACCGTCGGCTTTGTTCCGAGCGGCTTGCTGCCGTCAACGGTGTTTTCCTCGTTCTGCTGCTTCCCGGCTTCCCCCCAATTCGGCGTCACAATCAAGTCGCTGTCTTTGCTTGCGTAGACGGAGAAACTGAGAGATCCGGTTGTAAGCTGTTCGGTGTAATAGTATTTATCCTCGAAAAAGATACTGCAGAAGCCCTTGCCCGCCGTTCCGTCCGGGGTCAGGGTCACGCGGTATTCCTGTCCCGCGGTCAGCGGAACAATCCATTCCCCGTTTGTCCCTTTCTCCGGAACGACCGGCAGGTCTCCCTGCATCACCTGCATCGAAACGGTATACTCGGCGGCCGAGATGCCGGAAAACGCGGCGTCGGAAGACGCCGTAAACCAAGCCCAGCTTGTTCCGATCAGGCATACGACGCAGAGGCAAGCCCCGACAACCGAGGGTGCCAAGATGTGGGCGCTCCCGTCGCAGCGCTCCTCTTTTACGGCGTATCTCGCGCGGTAAAACAGCAGCTGATAGAGGCGGGGGGCGTTCCGCTTGGTAACAAAGGGAATCAGGCAGAGATAGTGACAGCTCAATTCCCGACGGTATGTCCGGTACTCGGTGTCATCGGAAGCGTGGCGCATTTTAGCCAAGATATGCTCGGTTTCGCTGTCGAAGCGCGTAATGAATCGGATGAGCTTTGCCGCGAGATACAGAAAGGCAACCGCAAGAACAGCAACCAAAACGATCACGACACTGCTTTCATTTATCATTTTGCATTGTCTCCTTTCTCTCTTGTCCCGTCACAGGCAGCACCGCGGCGGCCCTTCTCCGTTCCACCGGCTTCGGCGGGAACGCGATCGGGCGGATTCTCCCGGGGATGCCTCTGCCGTCCCGCCGCAGCAGCCGCACAGGCACGTTTTCCCCGTCCGAAGGCAATTGGCTCGTCGGTAAACCATGAGAACGTCCTACCGACAAGCAGGCTTGCGCCGATCGGTCGGAAGCTCCCTCCGGACCGCACGTTGACGGTCCCTCCGCATCGGGCTCCGCGATGAGATCCGATGGATATTATTTCCCGGAAGCGTTGTCGGATTCCTTCTGCGCTTCCGTATTTGCCCTGTTTTGTTCCATTTGCTGCTTCATTTGGAGCAGCTCCTGCATCATACGCTGTGTTTCCGCGCGCTCCTGCGCGATCTTTTCCTTCTCGGCATTCAGCTCCGCCTGCTGCTCCGCCTTATATTTGCGGAAGAGCCGGATGCAGCGGATCCCTTCCATCAGAATCAGGAGCAGGAAGGGGAGAAGGATACAAAGGATATAGCCCGGCGTCGTTTTCAAAAAGAAGAAGAAACTGCCGATGTTCGGGATCTTTCCCTGATACTTTCCGAGCACCTGATCGTAGGTCACGGGCAGGCGGTCGTCGGTATCGGTGGTAGTACCGTAGGTGATAAAGGCGGGGCTGCCGTTTTCATCGGTGGTCAGACGGCGGATCTTATGGGTAATGGTTTGTCCGAAGCTCTCGGTGTCCCTCGACCGGTAGGAGATGATATCCCCTTCCTTGAGCGTCGCAGGATCGACCTCCTTGATCAGCACCAGGTCTCCTGCGTCAAAGTCGGTCTTGCTCATCGAGTCACTCAGAACGGTAAACGCCTTGTAGCCGAAGAGCGATCGGTCGGCGCGGTCGAAGACCGAAACCGAAACGACCGTGAAAACCATCATGCCGACGGCCAGCACCACGATCAACCACACCACAATATCCCGTATAGTTTTCAATGCTTTATTCATATTGTGCCTCCCTGCAGCCATTGCTGCCGACGATGTCAGAAAACATACCGCCCCGTCCGTTATCGGAAGAAAGGAACGTCCGCGGCATCCCGCAGGACCTCCGTGTTTTCAATCAAAGAGCCGGTCGGGGTTATTCTGCGTCTGCGTTGCTTCGGCGCAAATGGTGAAGGAGAGGTCGAGTCCCTGCGCTTCGTTGCCCTTATCCGGCGGGAAACGGAAGAGAACCGTCAGGTCGCGCCGTTGTCCGAATTTCAGAATATCGTCGGCAGCCTTGGTGTTTTCCCTTGACATATCCTCTGCCGTCCCGGCATAGAGAACCTTGTCGCCGTCCTTGATCGTCACGAGCAGAACCTCTGCAAGGCCTCCGGAGACATTATCGAGAAAGATACGGTAATATACATCCGCCGTGCTTTCGTTTTCGATAAAGAAGCTGCGCTCCACCGTCATTCCCGGCTCAAAGAGAAGCTCATACTCCCGGATGATCGGCTCCCCGTCGTTGAGATTGATCTGCACCTCGCCGGTATGGAAGCGGTTATTTTCCACCCGCACCGTCACAAAAGCCAGCGCCGCGGTGGTGACGCAGAGACAGACGGAAAGCAGAATGATCGTCACGACCCCGGCCCTCAGTCTGCCCGCGGTTTTGCTGCTGTTATCCATTGACCGCGCCCTCCTTCCGACGCTTTTTCCCGAACAGGATCAGAAGAAGCAGTGAGCCCGCCGCAAAGAAGATCAGACAGTAGCCCCGAAGCGTATCGGCGGTCTGCGGCGGCAATAAACCTCCCGTTTCCTCTACCCACCAGCGGAAATCCGCAATGAGATCGAGATTCATGTATTCGTTTCCCACCGAGGTGTCAAGACTGACGGTCACCTCGTAATAGACCTCGCTCATCCCGCCGCTCTGTGCGACAGCCAGCGGCACGTTGACCGATTCCGGCATATCGCGCATCAAGCCCTCATACAGCACCTTGCCGCTCTCCGGCAGCACGACGCGGCATTTTAAAACCTCCGCCAGCTTTTCATATCCGGGGCGCACGTCGGCGCGGAAGCGCAGCGTAACATCCTCGTGATGCGAGACGCGCAGACAGTAGTATTTCGTTTCGCGATCGCCGGGGAACATATTTCCGACCGAGAACGGAAGATTGTCGCCGGGATTGCGGGCATGAAGCGTAAGCGCCTCCGCCGTCACGTCGCCCTCGCTGTTCCGCTCCTCTTCCTCAATCGAAAGGGTGTCGGAACCGGCAGCCGCAGCAGACCCGTCTCCGTCGCTTGCTGTCTGGGACGTTCCGCTCTCCTCCGGAGAAATAATATTATCCGGCACGGTAACGGAAGACGGTCCACGCTCGACAAACCGATCATAGATCAGCGTTCCGATCAGCAGCAAAAGAGCGATGCCGAGCAAAACCGCCAAGATCGTGATTGCTGTTTTGATTTTTCCTTTCCGTTTCACCCGTTGATTCCTCCTTCCGCTCACCGGAAGCGGCAGAGCGGCAAGTCCTGCCTTCCCCGCAAGCGTATTCCGACAAACCGATCGGTTCTTCATCTTAATCGGATACATTATATCACACATAAAACAAAAAATCAAGGATAAACGCAAATTTCGCGTTATTTTTTATGAAAATCGGAACAGCTTTTCCGGCAGCCCTCTTCCCCCTCAGAGGAAGGCGTGAATAAATTCAAAGGCCGCGCCCTGCCCCGGGTGCAGAAAAGCGGCGCTTGTCGACGCCGCTTCCCATCGGTCAGATCATGATTCCCCGCTTCCTATGCCGTACACTCAAGCAGAAGCCGCAGCAGGACGATCACGCCGAAGAGCAAGAGGATGCTGCCGAAGATCCGATTCATATGGCGGAAGCTGAATCTTTCTGTTTTTCTCTTGATGATATGCGTCACCGCCGTCAGCGTTCCCCACCAGAGGTATGTGCCGGCAAATACGCCGACGACAAGCAGGATTCCCCGCAGTGCCCCCGCCTCCGCCGAAATGCCGAAATAAGAAAAGGCGAACAGGAACGTGAGGATGGCGGCGGGGTTGGTCATCCCGACGGCGAAAGAGGAGAGGAACATTCCGATCGGATTGAGCGCTTCTGCCGTTGCCCCGGCTTTATCCTCCCTTTTCATCAGCAGACGGATTCCCAGAACCAGCACAAAGCTCCCGCCGAGCAGATGGATCATGACCCGGTATTGCAGCAGAAAGTCGGAAATGAGAGTAAGGCCGAACGCGCCTATTGCCGCGTAGAAGCAGTCGGCAGCGGAAGATCCCAGGCCTGTAAACAGCCCCGCTCCGATCCCCTTTGCCCAGGTACGCTGCACGGTCATGGCGCCGACCGCGCCGACCGGCAGACCGAACAGCAAGCCGATTGCAATGCCCCGGAGTAAATAGTCCATTCTCTTCCCTCATTTCCCTTTCCTACGATCTATGACGACGGTTATCGTTATGCGCAGCAATCGCGGATTCCCTTCCGGCTTTCCACGATGACCTCTCCGTGTGCATCCCCGATATCCATAATGATTTCTCCCGCCTCCGGCACATAGATATGCCCCGACAGCGGATTTTTAATGCTGACAATCGGGGCGGTCAGAGTTGCCTCGACGTCGGAGCGCTCAAAGGAAAGGTCGGTATCGACCATTTCACAGTTTATGAGCCTGAGTTTCTTGCAGTAGCAGAGAGGCTGCGTTCCGATGATCCTGCAGTGGTCAAAGGTAAGATTCTCGCTGTACCATGCAAGGTATTCTCCCTTTACGATGCTGTTTCTGATCGTGATATTCCGGGCGTGCCAGAAGGCGTCCTTGGTATCGAACACGCAGTTTTCGAAAACGGAATCGGTAATACAGCGCTCTTTCTTCATCAAAGGTTTTATTTGTAATCGTTGTCATCGTTTTTTCTCCTTTCGGGAATTGCATTATTATTTTGCCTTTTTGATCTGATAGACAAGGTAATCCAGGCAGTCGATGCACTTCTGTTCCCTGTGCAGGGATTCGAGAAGCTTTTTTCTGTGGGCTGCCAGCCGCTTAAGGCCCATTCCTTCATTTCCGTGGTTCAGATCCGCCATCACGTTTTCGATGGTCTCGGGATCGCAGCCTGCGTCCTTCAGATTCCGGATCACGGTCTCGGGAGATTCGTTTATACTCATGATTTACCTCGTTTCCGTACAGGGTCATTCTCCGTCGCTGATCAGCACGAGCTTATTGCCCCACCCTTCCAATACGGGATTGTTCTTCACCGCGCTGCGGAATTCTTCCGAATCGTCAAAATATCCGACCGGCGTATAGTCTCCCGTGATCTCCGCATCGCCGTAAAACAGGACGATTCGGTTCGGCTCGGAATAATAGACGGTTCCGGCAGCCGCTTTGGTAACGGATTCGGGGTTCGAGGGGATTTCGTATCGGTCGGGAATGTCATAATACTGCATCACCTCCCAATTCTCGTAGCCTTCATAGTGATAAATCGGCAGCCTCCAATCCGCCGTTCCCACATGACGGGCAATCGCTGCGGCGGTGGCATTGTCATACAGGTGCAGAAGGAACGGTTCGCCTCCCTCCCCGAAGCGGACAATCAGCACGTCGGCAGACGTTCCGCTATGGCCGCCGGCAGTACCGTCGGGATCGGGCCGCGGGGCATGACTGCTTCCCGCGCCGGAATTGCCCGCCGGGCGGCTTTCGCTGTTGTTTGCGGGCAGGCTGCCGCAGCCGGCGAATACGCCGGTCACAAGCAGAAACGCAAGGATAAATGAGATCCCTTTCCGTGTTAATCTTTTCATAATAATTCCTTTCCCGTGCCATGTCGGCACAGATCCGTTATTTAGTTTGTGATCCCGACAGCCGGCGCGTTCCGATCCGCGGATCCGGCCAATGCCGATTGGATCGGCAGCAGCGAAGCTGTCTAATCGGCCGCCAATACCGTAAGCGGTACTTTTCTGATCTTTCCCGCAAGAAGCCCCGCAAAAGCGGTAAAAAGAGCCGTTACAATCCCCACCGGCAGGAGAAGGCGGATCAGCCCGGGATGTGACTTGAAATTGGCGATCCCTGCCGACTTCATCACCCCGGACACCAACGGATCGGTAACGACAGCCGACAACAGCATCCCGACAAGCCCGCCGGAAACGGAAACGATGGCAAAGCGCAGGGCAAAGGTCCGGCACAGAACTGCAGGGGAAAAGCCGATCGCTTTATAGATCCCGATATCCTTCTGCTCCGCCGACAGGATTTTACTGCCCGTCATCCCCGTTACAATCAGGATAAAGAGAACGACCAAAGCATACATCAGCACAAGGAGACCGCGCATCGCCGCAATGATTCCCGACAGCCCCGGCCAGGAGTTTTCGTGAACGTGAACGTCCCCGCCGAATGCCGATTCCAGCGCCTCGGTGATCGCCGCCTTTTGCGAGCTGTCCGCAAGGAAAAAATGACGGCACCAGAGATTCGGAAAGTCCCTGCCGATCCTGAGATACCCCTCACGGCTCATACCGAAATTATCCCCCATATCGTTTGCGCAGGAGTAGATGCCGGACACGAGGTATTCCCCGCTCCCGACGTCGCCTCTGACCGTCACGGTATCCCCGATCCCGATCCCGAAGTCAGCGGCGAGCCGTTCCGTGATCACGATTTCGTTATCCCCCGTGCAGGTGCGTCCCTCCGAAATATGGAAGCGCTCCGGCTCGTCTATCACATTTGCGGTATAGGAGATTCCGTTCAGGGAAGCGGCGGGCATTGCCAGCAGATAGGTGTCGGTGATGGCAGAGTACTCCAGAATGACCCTTTCAAGCTCCTCCCGTGTCAGATCCCCGAAGGACTGAACGCCGATGTCGTGGTCAGCCGGGTTAAAGGCGTCCATCATCCCTTTTCCGTCAGAACCGAGCCAGGAATCCATCCGTCCCACAAGGGAAGCAAAGAATACCAGCAGAAGCGCCACAACGAACGCCCCCCGATACCGCCGCTTTCCGCTCATCAGCTGCCGGAACGCAAGGCGAAGCCGGATATGGCTGCCGAATGCCGCGGGCTTGGTTATCCCGGTCACCCCGCCGTCCGTTTCTCCCCGAATCGTTTTCATCGGCGTGATGCTGCGGATTTTACGGGTTCTGACAAAAATGAACGACGCAAGGATCAGCAAGAGGGAGAGAAACGCGATGGCCGTCAAGCGCAGCGACGGCGAAACGGGGATCAATACGCCCGTGGTGGTCAGTGCAGCGTCCGCCATCAGGCCGGAGAGGGGTACTGAGAGCAAGAAGCCGATGACAAGCCCTGCGGCAGCGGGGATTCCATACAGCACAAGCTGCAGCAGCCGAAGCCTGCCGCTGTCAAGCCCCACCGTTTTCAAAATCCCCATATTCACAAAGTCGGAAGCGATGGTGCTGCCGATGCTGTGGCTTAAAACAATCAGAACGACAGCCAGCAGGACAAGTACAAAGGCAAGAAGGATCGCGCTGAACGCATTTTGTAAAATCAGCATGAATCCCGCGATGGTTTCCCTGCTGTGTACCGCTTCGGTATATTCGGCAAGGTCGGTTTGCTCGTTCAGTAAGCTGCTTAACTCCGAAACCGTCAGCGTGCTTTCCCCGGCGGGGAAAATATGCAGCATGGCTCCGACACGGGCAAGGGCGTCGATCCCGGCGTTTTGAATCAGGTCTGACACCGCATCCCGATCGGATTCGCTTATCAAAAAGCCCTTCATCCCGATCATCGAGCTGCCCATGAAGGGATCTTCGTAAAAGCCCTTGACGGTGAGCGTGAGCGTTCTTCCCGCTCTTGCGACGGGGAAGGTGATTTCATCCCCGATCCCGATACCGAACATCGTGATCATCGAGGGCGACACATACACCTCACCCGGCAGGATGGCTTCCGGCTGCGATGCGTACCCCGACAAATCCGCGTTGAAGAAGCGATATCGGTTTTCTGCCGGGAGGTAGGGAATGAGCTGCCCCTCGCTGTCGGATTCCATTCCGTTCGCGGTATAGCCGGAACAGATCAGGCTCTGTGCCTCCACACGCTCGATTTCGCTCAAAGCCTCGATCCGGTTTTCCAGGTCCGTTGTATCGGGCAGATTCACCACCCAAGCGGTAAGCGCCCCGAAGCCTGCCCGCTCAAGCTCGCTCCCGATATGGGTTCGGGAATCGGTCCATACCGTAAGCACCGTTCCCAGCACAGCACAGGCAAGAAGCGTGAGGATCAGGATCCCGCAAAGCACCCCCTTATGCCGCTTCAGGCTTGCTCTTAAGGGAACCTCTAAAAATTCCCCATCAATTGCAATAAACAGCAAAATGTGATATAATAGAGGCAGAACAAGGAAA
>CALWTY010000063.1 GCA_944384585.1 uncultured Clostridia bacterium
TCCTTTCCTTGTTCTGCCTCTATTATATCACATTTTGCTGTTTATTGCAATTGATGGGGAATTTTTAGAGGTTCCCTACAATATTCCCGTCGCAGAAGTTATCGCGCAGCTTCCCGGCAGTGAAATCCGCAAGCGAACGAATTCTTCGGTACTGCTGCGAGGCCGCACGATCCGCCATTCCGTCAAGATACCGTTCCGCCGCACAGAGAAAGACCATCGTCGCCTCAAGAGAGCCATGAAAGCGCCGGCATGGCTGCATACTCCCGTCAAGGAAGCAATCCTCAAGCCCGGAACAGGGCATCATGCCGCCCTTGACAAAGCGGGAATCGTTTTTCAGGATCGATTCCGCAAAAGCGGGAAATCCCGGATCGCGGGGCAGCCCGAAGCGCGCCTCGTATTCAAACAGCAGGATCAGCGCCGCGTCTCCCACGGGATTGGGAATATTTTCGGCCGGAATCGCGCCGGTTCCGTCCGGCCGGCAGGCAATCGGCAGTCTGCCGCCGTGTTCCTCCCGCAGCCGATACAGAAACGAGACAAAGGCATCGGCCTGCGTGCGGTTTCCCTCCTCGATCAGATAGAAGAACACGCGGCACATATCGGCAAGGGAGGTCGGGCGATCGGGGCAAAAGAAGCCTCCCTCCTTCGCCTGGAGGAAGAACACCCTTTCTCTGCAATACAGGATCAGAGAGCGAAAATTCTCCGGCATACGGCGCAGATCGCCGCGGTCTCCCGACGCCTCCCGCCTCTTCCGTTCGAGCAGCCTGTAGACGGGATTGCTCGGCGCGGCGGCATAAACCGGCACCGGCGGAGTTCTGCTCAGCAGATATCTGAACCGCTCAATCCCCTGCTCCTCCGAGAGCGCGCCGATGAGCAGCCGCGACGTGCCCTGTCGGATCCGCAGCAGCATTCTCCTGCCATCAACCGACATCTTGCCGTCCGGCATGAGATAGAGCGCCTCCTGCCCCGAAACCAGCTTCAGACAGTATCGGTTCCCGAGCCTGCCGGAATATCGTCCGAAAAACTCGCCCCTTACCCCGGGCAGCAGACGGATCGCGATATCCAGATCAAACATTGCCGTCACCGCGACGATCAGCGTTTTTGACGCGGGATCGCCGTAGATCACCATTCTGACCTCCGTCGGGATCTCGTCGTCGCCGATCGGCGACATTCCCGCGACAAAGCGCAGCAGCGCCGCGCCGGGGATGGTGGAGGTCTTGCGGATGATTCCCTCGGTCGCCGTCTCCGCCGTCAGAAAATTGACGGAATAGCTGCCGAGATAATCCGCCGCCCGTTCCCCGCCGATGAAAAGCACCGAGCCGTTGCCGGCCGCATACCAGGTACTCACGGCTTCACGGCTCACCGATAGAAGTTCTCATGAAGATCGTCGACGGCGGCGGCGATCTCCTGTATGTAGGCGTTGACCTCCTTGCCCCCCGCATCCATATCCGACATGATCACCAGCACATAGGGATGCTCATCATAGACGATCGCCATATCATGATAGGCATCGTCGTCCCAGCCGTACTTATGGGCGATCTTTTTGGGCGAGACGCCGTAGCCGATCATGACGGTATGGATGGAGGACATCATGGCATCCTTCATGGCAGGGGCATAGGCAGCGTCGCTCTCGATAAACCGATAGATCTCCTTCATCGTGCGGCCGAGGTCGGAGACGGTGGCGTTATAGACGTTTTTTGCCATCGCATCCGCGCCGATGCGCCCGGCGAGCTTCTTCAGCAGATCGATCCCGTATGCCTTCCGCAGCTCGTCGAAGGCGATGCAGTCGCTTTGCTCCAGAAGCAGGCGCATCAGCTCAAGATAGGTGTATTCCACCCCGAACTCCTCGTTCTTGATCACCCCGGAGCCGGGGTGGTACTTGTCCTCGGTGTAGGTAAAGATCTTTCCGAAATCATAGATCGGTTTGAATTCGGGAAGGGACTCGGTCGGAACATTCTGCGCCAGCAGCTCCGCGATCCGACGATCGTATTCCGCTTTTTCCTCCGAGGCCGCCTCATAGATCGACAGCGCAAAGGGCGCCTTGACACAGCTTGCCGAGGAGTAGACGGCTTCCCCGTTCCAGATATAGCGATAGCCCCGTTCCAGATCCTCATAATAGACAGAGATCTGCGGGTACACATAGGTAACGTCCTTGAGAGGAAGGCCGTCTGTGCCGAGCATCGGCGTGCCGTCGGGGTTGAGGCGCGGCGTTTCCACCAGGTTCATCGGCGCGCCCTCCGACAGCATGACCTGAAGCTCCGACAGGAGCGCAAGCTGGGCGTTGAGATCGATGCTGTTGACCGTCTGAAGATCGGCAATATCCTTCTTCAGCGCATCGATTTCGGCCTCCCGCTCGGCAAGCAGCGCCTTCAGGGAGGTAAGCTGACTGTTGAGGGAGCCGTACAGCTCGTCCTTGTCGTTGAATTCCGCCTCCATCGCCTTCATATCCGCTTCGATCCTTGCGATAAGCTGCTCCAGCTCGCTCTTATTCTGCTCCGCCAGCGCGAGACGGTTTTTCAGCGAATCGGCGGTATTCTGCGCTTCGTTGCGGTTCTTTTCCAGCTCGGACAGGAGGATTTCCGCCTCCTTCCGATAATCGGTATAGCTGTCCTCGGTCTTTTCCAGCATCCCGAACAGAACGGCGGCGATCACCGAGACGCCGATAAACAGAAACAGAATAAATCCGGCGGCGAAAACCGCCGTTTTCTCACTTTTCGTTAAATTCTTCATGCTTCAGTACATCCTCTTGCCTTCCCGCGGAAGGCCACCTTTGAAAACCGGGAGCACGCCCGCAGCGGAAGGAAAACGGGCGGCGCCGAGCGCCGCTGCCAGATTTGCGGCAGAGAAAAATTTACCGCACTCGGCTGCGAGTACGGTTTTCGGGATATGCGAAGGAGTCCGGGACGGAAAATGCCCCTCATCGATCGTTGTAGAAAATAATCTCGTCGGGAAGATAATAATTGAGTTTTTCCCGCGCGATACGCATAATGTATTCCTCGTCCATTTCGGCGGCCAGGTCGGATTTGAGCTTATCGATCGCTTCCTCGTATTCCGCCTTTTCCTTCAGAAGATCCTCTTCGCTGTCTCTGAGGTTATTGTATTCGGTACGGAGTCTGATAATATTGACGGCGCAAAAACAGATCACGACCAGGATCGTGAGCTTGACAAAAAAATTCATCCGTCCGCCGGTTTTCATTTCAGACCATTCCTTTCTTGTTCCGACCCCGACTCGGGCTCGGCGGCAGCCTCCCCCGCCTCTTTGAATAGCGAGGAAACGGAAGAGAGCAGCCTGTTTTCATATGCCGTCGTATGACGGCGCAGCTTCAGACGGTGAAGGGCGGTCAGCAAAGCCCCGACAGCCTTTCCCGTCAGTCCCGCCGCAGGCAGGACGGTATGCCGGATCAGAAAGCGGCAGACCGCAGCGGCAAAGGAGACAATCGCCTCCGCAGAGCGGATGACAAGCCTGCCCACAGTGCCGTGATAAAGGAGGAATCCCCCCGCCGTCGCCGCAAGCGAATACCATCTCGGCAGTCCGTAGCTGAGCTTGAAATGAATCAGGATGCAGCAAAAGGCGCAGAGCAGCAAAAAAGCGATATCCTCGACAAACACAAAGGCGGTGTCAAGAGCAGCAGCTCTTCTGCCGAGGAATCCGGCAAGCCCACCCTCATGCTTCCGATACACCCCGCAGAGACGGAACGCGACCCTGCGGATACGGAAGAGATCATAAACCGCTCCGAGAAGGATCCCGACGGCAAACGACCACAGAAGGAGCGGCAGAAACGCCTCTCTGTCGACCGGAATCAGCATTATCGGAACAGGCGCTTTGCGCGGTTCTTCGCGCCGCCCGCCTCGGAATAGAAGACCCCGTTGATCTTCCCGGCAAGCGCAACGCTTCCGTTTGCGGGATCCAGCTTCACCATGTGCAGCTCCTCCCCGTCGACCGCCAGCGTCCCGAGCGAGGTGCGAAGCACCGCCCCCGTTTCGTCAAAGCTCACGACGTCGAGAACGCCCGTGATCTGCATGGTTTTCCGCTCCGCTATCAGCAGTTTCTGTTCCTCTTCCCGAACCTGTCGGTTGATCTCTCCCTTTTCCGTCATGCCGCCGCCTCCGGTGCAAACATAAAGCGCTCACAATGTGTGCTTCCGGAAGCGGCGTCATGACAGAGGATGAGGATAAACTGCGGGTGCGATCAGTCCAGCACCTCGTAGAGCGAGGCTGCATCGGCCTTGAGCGTATGCTCCCGGACGTCCAGCACCCTGACCCTGAGCCTGCGTTCCCCGAAGGCAATTTCGATCACGTCGTTTTCCTTGATGTCAAGAGAGGCCTTGGCCACCTTTCCGTTCACCGTCACATGGGCGTTGTCGCACGCCTCGTTGGCGACCGTCCGGCGCTTGATCAGCCTTGAAACCTTGAGGAATTTGTCCAGGCGCATGTTATTTGACCCGATCGCGCAGAGCCTTTCCGGCGGTAAACGAGGGGCGCTTGGAGGCAGCGATCTTGATAGCCTCGCCGGTAAAGGGATTGATCCCGTCCCTTTCGGCGCGCTCCTTGACTTCGAAGGTGCCGAAGCCGACGAGCTGAACCTTCTCACCGGCAGAAAGCCTGTCGCCGATCACGTCAAGAACGGCGGACACGGCATTCTCCGCATCCTTCTTCTTCAGTCCGGTCTTGTCTGCAACTACTGCAATCAGTTCGGTCTTTGTCATAATAATCCTCTGTTCTCCGCCGGGTGAATTGATTTGATCCTGCGCGTGCCGACGGTCATGCGCGCAGTCTGAGCCGCACCGTTCGGTGCAAAGGGAGCGGCGGCTCTTCCGCTCACACCCCGAATACTCTTACACGGTATATTGTACCACAATACCGCCGTTATAGCAAGAGTTTTTTCGCTTTTTCGCAAACTTTTGTCATCCCGCGCACAAGGCGGGAGGCTGTCGCGGGGGAAAACGGCGGGTTTTGAGTAAAAACCGCGGAGGTCAAACGGTCGGGAAAGAAAATATTGTGAATTTTTTGTAAATTCTCCCGCGTCAGTGAAACTTTTCTCCGACTCAAGACGTTATTCTGTAAAAAGGAAGGCGGCAGGTCCTCGGCAGGATGAAAATCCCATCGGCATGGCGGCGCGCCTCTTCGGCAGACAGAACCCGGCAGCTTTCCGCATAAGCACCAAGATTTTGTTCTTTTTCATCAGAAAATTTTACATTCTCCTTCACAGTTTATCTGTTGACTATAGTGAAATAAAAGTATATTATTAATTTCGGATATTAAAATATGAACGGGATATATGCGCCATGAAAAACAAAAGAAAACAGTCGATTGTTTCCGTTATTCTCGTTGCCGCGATCGTAACCGCCAGCCTTTTTACCCTGACAGCCCGTGCGTCAGTTGACGATATCGTTCTCAAAATCAAGCTCCTCGAGCCCATCCGCTACACCAGCGTCAAGCCGGACGCCACCGATGCGGAACGTCAGGCGGCAGAGCTTCAGCTCCGCAAAATCACGCAGACCGCCTACGATGCCTTTATCATGGATCATCCGATGCGTTCGATGTGGATCGACATTGAGCAGTCGAAAATCGAGGTGTTCGCCCGCCGCACCGGCAAGGACACACAAGGACTCTATACCTGGACCATCACCGAGCTGAAAAACAACATCAAGACCCTTCCCTCCTACGCCTCCCCCTATACCCCCGCCGAGATGACCGACACGCTGTCCAAGGTGGTGAACAGCTTCATTCCGAAGGGAGATACGCTCTATGACCGGGTCAAATCGATCCACGATTATATCTGCGAGCTGACCGTCTATACCGACCCGGAAAAAGCACCCCACGTTTACAGCGCCTACGGCGCGCTGGTCGACCACCGCTCGGTATGTGAGGGCTATGCCGAGGCCTTCAAGCTGATCTGCGACCGCAACGGAATCGAATGCATTCTGGTCTCCGGCAAGGGAGTCACCTCCACTCAGACCGAAAATCATATGTGGAACTACGTCAGGATGGACGACGGGCAATGGTATGCCGTCGACGCGACCTGGGACGACGGAAAAAACATCTCCTCGCAATATTTTCTTGTCGGATCGGAAACGGTGGTGGTCGAAAAGAACGGCACCCGATTCCGCGATAACCATCTTCCCTCCGGCGACATTTCCGCCACGAATTTCATGATCTTTGAGCTGCCGACTCTTTCGGAACAGTCCTATTCCGAGAATCAGCAGGCCTCGTCGGATTCCTCCGAAGATCCGATCCTCCCCCCCGATACCTCCTCCGACACCGCTCCCTCCGTCGACAAGCCGTCCTCCGGAAGCGTCGTCACGACCGGGAATCCTCCCTCCCTCAACGGAACGGACTCCTCCTCCGCGGAGAATGCCTCCCTGCCTGAAAGCACCGGGGGCGCGGCATCGGTCCTCCGACCGGCCGAGCAGAACGACGGCGCCCTCCGCAGCGGGTCGGATCACTATTATTACAGTCAGCTCACCCCGGAGCAGCAGAATTTCTACAACGCCCTGATGAGCCTTGTGCCGCCCGGAAGCCTGCCGACAACGATCGGAGCGTCGGAGCCTCCCGTCAGCGTCGAGCCGCCGCAGAGCAGCTCCGTGACACCCCCTCCTCCTCCCGAAACGTCAGAGGAAGAGCTTCCTCCTCCCGTGACCTCCCATGAGGAGACCGATCCCCCCGTAATCACCACCGAGCCGCGGCCGGTCGAAAGCAGCAGCCAAATCCAAACGCTTCCCCCGCCGCCGCCCGTCACCTCCGTCACGCTGCCGCCCGACTCACAGACCCCTGACGTCACCTCCTCCGGGGAAAGCGATGCCATCTCGATCACCGTTTCCGGCAGACCCGGAGAAGACAGCACGGGGACCGACCCGCTCCCTCCCGCCGGAATCGGCATCCTTGATGTGGTTCGTATCATCGTGATCGTGCTGGCGCTCGGCGCGCTCTTCGGCTTCGTGGCCGTCATCATCCTCCGCTTCCCGCACAACGACAGGAAATAACCCCAAGCCCGCCTTCCGATACCGGGAAGGCCGCGGAAGCGGATATTATCACTTGAATCTTACAGCAAAACCCGGCGCGCCCCTCGGACGCGCCGGGTTTTATTTGCCCCTTCGGGCGGGGGACGGTAAGTGCGCTTCCGTTCGGCAACGCCCGTCAAAGAATGCCGTCCGCTTCCCGCACGCTTTCCGACCCCCGGCAGCGCTTCTCGCGTTTCCGGGCGTCATCTTACGCTTTGATCCGGACAGGCGCCTGTTTTTCGGTGCAGACCCGATATCAGAGAATGCGTGCCGTTTTCCTTCCGCTGACTTGCAGGCAGGGCTTGCGTCCCGCTTCAGAGCAGCGCTGCCGTCAGCATCTCCGCGGCGTCGGCTCTTGTCAGAATCGTCTCCGCCGAAACGCCGCCCTCCGGCAGCACAAGAATACCGGCAGCGCCGAGCGCGGCAACCGCCTCCTCAGGGCCGATCTCCGTCCCGACTGCGGCGCTCTGCCGCCCGTCGAGAATCTGATACACCATCAGGCAGGCCTCCGCCACGGTAATCTCCTCCTCCGGACGGAACACCGCCGCCTCTGCGCCGTTCCCGACCTCGATATAGCCCTTGCTGCAGGCGGCGATCACATAGGCACGATGCGCCTTCGGAATGTCGCGGTCGTCGGCAAAGGCCGAGATCGCCTCCGGTCTGATCCCCGACACGTCAACCCCCGCCAGCTTCATCGCCATCGTCAGAAACTCCGACCGCGTCACGCTTCCCTCGGGATCAAAGCAGAGGTCGTCTCCCAGCTTCATTCCCGGCATCACCCCAAGCTCCGACAGCCTGATGGCGCTGTTGTGACAGCGTTTCCCGATCAGGTCGGTAAAAACCGTGCCGCTATCCGAACGCTCGACCGACACCTCCATCTCCATGATCCCGGAACGGTTTCCGTACTCATCGGTCACAATATAGGAAAAGCTGTCCCGCCCCGAATAATTCTTGGTCGGGGTGTAGACAAATCCGCCCGCTCTGTCGGTCATCGTCAGAAGTCCCCGCTTCGGCCCGTCGACGATCTCATACCGCAGCGCGTCCTCCTCCGGATCGGCAGCGGGCAACTGTCCGAAGACGGCAATATTCCGGTAGGTGCGGATTCTGAACTCCTCCTCTCCGATCCCCGTCGCTGTCGGCGCAAAGTTCCGATCCTTGAGAAGCCGGATCGTGCAGGTCACGTCGTATTTCTGCGCGTTCCCCGCGCGGAAGAGGAAGCTGCAGGAGCCCTCCTCCCCGTCCCTCGGCAAAAAACGAAGCGCCGAAAGATTGATCCTTGAGATCGTCTGATTCCGCATCACCTCAAGAGAGCCGAGCATCAGCTTCCCCGACACCTCCGACGGAAGCGTCAGGATCACCACGCTGTCAAGCTCCCTCACCCCCAGTGCCTGCTCGAAATCCTCCGCCGTAAAACGAAGCTCTTCGCCGCACAGGCCGCTCTTGATCATCTCCGTCTCCCCCGCCAGGATGGTCAGCGCCGGCGACACGATCGCCCTCTCCCCCGCCGCCGATACGCCCCCCGTACCGAGGCTCAGCAGCAGAGCGGCTGCCGCTGCGGCAAACACGATTCTTTGGTTCTTCATTTCGGTTCCTCCCTTTGAATGATGATTTGTCGGAGTTTAGTTTCTCCGAAGCCCGCCGGTTTATTCCCGTCTCCGATCCGACCTCATCGGCGATTGCAGGAAGCGCGGGAAAATCTTAGCGTGCCCGGTCTTTTCCCCGCGCCGACCGCCTTGTCAAGAAAAATTCAATTATTGTTTGCAAATACAGGTTGTCTGCCGACCGCCGTCGGTTTATAATATAAATATGCCGTTCGTCGGTAAATCATCACCCGAAGCGGAAATTAAAGCATGGATTATATCATCTCCTCCGGATTCCGCGGCAAAACGGTATCCGATTATCTGAAAAAAACGCTCGCGCTCTCCCGCGCCGAAATCGTCCGCCTCAAGAGCCGTGAGCGCGGCATCCTCCTCAACGGTGTCCGCGTCACGGTGCGCGCCGTCCTCTCTGAGGGAGATGTTCTCTCCCTCGACCGCGCCGATTCGGCGGAGGAGGAGAACCGGCTGCTGATCCCCGTCTGCCTGCCCCTTGAAATCCTCTATGAGGACGAGGACATGATCGCCGTCAACAAGCCCTGCGGGATGCCGACGCACCCCTCCCGCGGTCATCGGGAGGATACGCTGGCAAACGCGCTGGCCTTCTATTTTGCAGAGCAGCGGCGTCCCTTTATTTTCCGGGCGGTCAACCGCCTCGACCGCGACACCTCCGGCGTCGTGCTGGTCGCCAAGAACCGCTTTGCCGCCTTCCGCCTCTCGGAGGAGATCGCATCGGGAAGGACGCAGAAGGAATATCTCGCGGTCGCAGACGGCCTCCTCTCCGAGGGCGGCAGGATCACAGCCGCAATCAGGCGGCGGCAGGAGAGCATCATCGAACGGGTCGTCTGCCCCGAAGGGGAAGGACAGTACGCGGAAACCGTCTATCTTCCCATCGCCTCCGACGGTGCGATGACGCTGCTCCGCGTCTTCCCCGTCACGGGACGCACCCATCAGATCCGGGTTCATCTGGCTCATATCGGGCATCCCATCTGCGGCGACACCCTCTACGGCCCGCCGGAGGGCTGCTCTGCGATCGGCCGTCAGGCACTCCACTGCGCGGGACTGACGGTGTGCCGGGTATCGGACGGCGAGCCGATCTCCCTCACAGCGCCGCTTCATGACGATTTCCGCGCACTGGCGGATCGGATCATCGCCGCAAACCGCCTGACAGCGACGGAATCCCCCTCCGCCTTTCCCGACGCTTTCCCGGATCAAGGGAGGCAGCCGTCCTTCGGGGATCGCGTCCCCGCGATCTCCCGTCCTGAAGGCGGAGACGGAGGAAGCCCGCTTCTCCGCCGCTGAACCGCCCCCTCATTCCTCGCATCCGCAAAGGAGCAATACCGCCCATGAAGAAGATCAAAGCCTTTTTTTCCAAGCTCTTCGCCTGCTGCCCCAAGCCGGCGCTTGTTCTCTTCGCCGTCGCCCTCTTTTCGCTGATTCTGAAGCTCCTCTTCACCTTCAGCCCCGCCTTTTCCGATTTTTATAACCGCTATCCCGGCGCTTTTATCAGAATGTGTCTGGCCAAACTGACAGGATGGCTCCCCTTTTCGCTGGCAGAAACGGTGCTGATGCTTCTGCCGCTCATCGTCGGCGTGCTGATCGGCGTGATCGTCCGCGCCTCGAAGAAGACGCTCCGCGATATGACAAGGGTCGCCCTTTCGCTCCTTTCGGCGCTCGCCTTCTTCTTCTCGGCCTTCACCCTCGCCTTCTCCGCGGGCTACAGCGGCACGACTCTCGATCGCAAGCTGGGCATTGAACGGGATAAGGTCTCGGCCGACGAGTTGCTTGCGACCGCCGAGATCCTGCTCGACGAGCTGAACGCCCTGACGAATGAGGTCAGGTTCCACTACGGCTCCTTCTCCGTCATGCCCTATTCGCTGACGGAAATGAATAACCTTCTTCAGGATGCCTACGCAGAGGCCGCGAAGGATTACGATTTCCTCCCCTCCTTCCGCACGAGGATCAAGCCGGTCGTTCTCAGCGAGCCGATGACCTACACGCAT
>CALWTY010000064.1 GCA_944384585.1 uncultured Clostridia bacterium
CAATACTGAACAACCCCGCGCCACCCGGCGACGGACGGTGAAGGCGAGCGAACCTCGCCCCTTACCATGATACTGCCCCTCATGGCGATATCCGCGCCGCCCGCCGCGATCCCGGACGACCCCGCGCCGCCCGGCGACGGACGGTGAAGGCGAGCGAACCTCGCCCCATACCATGACACCGCCCCTCACGGCGATATCCGCGCCCCAACAACAACGAAAGGACCCTCCCCCGCGGAGGAGCAACATTACCATGACGTGGGAAGAACTTGAAGCAAAATGCCGCGCCTGCAGCGCATGCCCGCTGCACGAAAGCCGCCATAACCCCGTTTTCGGAACGGGAAACCGCCGCGCGGCGCTGGTCTTCGTCGGGGAAGCCCCCGGCGAGCAGGAGGACCTCTCCGGCGTCCCCTTCGTCGGACGAGCCGGCCGCCTCCTCGACCGCTACCTGGAGGCCGTCGATATCCCGCGGCAGAGCGTCTATATCACCAATATCCTCAAATGCCGCCCGCCGAAGAACCGCGATCCCCTCCCCGCGGAGGAGGACTGCTGCATCGGCTTCCTGGAGCTGCAGCTCCGCCTCCTCTCCCCCCGCCTCATCGTTTGCCTCGGCCGTATCGCCGCCATGCGCCTCATCCGCCCCGATTTCCGCATCACAAAGGAACACGGCATATGGCACACCCGCGGCGACAGCGAGATATGCGCCGTCTATCACCCCTCCCTGCTGCTCCGCGACCCGCGGAAGCGGGAGGATATGCTGACCGATATGAAAGCGATCAAAGCCCGCCTCGACGCGCTGAAAGGACCTGCCTCTCCCCATGAATCTTGACACGAAAACGCTTTTTGACTCCGCCCTGATGATGTTTATCCCCGTGCTCGCGGGGGTGGCCGCCGCCAAGCTCGGCTATTTCGGGCAGACCTTCTCAAAAACCGTCTCCTCCCTGGTGCTGAACGTCGCGCAGCCCTTCATGATCATCGCCTCGATGGTGGGCACGGAATATTCCGCCGAGAATCTGCGCTCCGGCTTTACCGCCATGCTGGTCGCGCTCCTGGCTCATGCCGTCGCCGCCGGCATCGCCCTCCTCACCACCTTCCGCATCCGGGAGGACAAGGAGCGCCGCATCACCGAGTTCTGCATGATCTTCTCCAACTGCGGCTTCTTCGGCTTCCCCCTCCTGCGCGCCGTATACGGCTCGACCGGCGTCTTCTGGGGCGGCTTCTATCTCATCGTCTTCCAGTTCGTGATCTGGACCTACGGCGTCCTGATCCTCGGCCGCGCCAACCCCGCCTTCCGCATCCGCATGAAGGAGGTGTTCCTCAACAACGGCACCATCCCCTGCGTCATCGGCTTCCTGCTCTACCTCCTCCGCGTCCCGATCTATCCGCCGGTCTTCGAGAGCATGGACCGCATCGGCGCGACCTGCACCCCCCTCTCGATGCTCGTCATCGGGAACATGATCGCCGGCATCCCGCCGAAGAAGCTGCTGACCGGCCCGCTGAATTATCTCGCCTCGGCGGTGCGGCTGGTGCTGATCCCCCTCGCCGTCGGGCTGCTGCTGGATCTGCTCGGCTTTTCGCGGGAGATGGCGGTCTTCGGCGCGCTGATGATGTCGCTGCCCGCCGCCGCGGCCGCCGCCATGTTCGCGGAAGCCTACGATATCCGCCCGGAGCAAGCCGCGCAGACCGTCGGCGTCTCGACCCTGCTTTCCGTCGCGACGATCCCCCTCGTCATGCGGCTGCTCGAAGCAATTCTGAATATTCTGCCATGAAAGGATGGATGATTCCATGAATCCCATTACCAAGCTGCAGGCGCTCCTGCCGGAGGAGGTCGACGCGCTGCTCGTCACCTCCGAGCTGAATCAGCGCTACCTCTCCCGCCTGAATTTTACCGACGGCTATCTGCTCCTCACCCGCGAAAAGGCGTGGCTGCTCGCCGATTTCCGCTATATCGAGGCGGCCCGGCGCGTGGAGAGCGACTCGCTGACCGTCCTGCTCTTCGAGGGTCTCTCCGCCACCCTCGGCAGCCTGCTGGCGCAGGAGAAGATCAGCCGCCTCGGCTTTGAGAGCGAGACGGTGACCTGCGCGCAGCTGCGGCGGCTGGAGAAGACCTTCCCCCTCGTCGATTTCCTCCCCTGCCCCGGCCTCATCGAGCAGATGCGGGTCATCAAAACGCCGGAGGAGACCGACTGCATCATCGCCGCCCAGCGGATCGCGGAGAAGGCGCTGGAGCGCCTCTTCACGCTGATGAAGCCCGACATGACCGAGATCGAGGTCGCCCTCGAGCTGGAGTACGGCATGCGGAAGTTCGGCGCGGAGAAGCCCTCCTTCGATACCATCGCGGTGTCGGGCTCCGCCTCCTCCCTCCCCCACGGCGTGCCGCGGAATCAGAAGCTCGAAAAGGGCTTTCTGACGATGGATTTCGGTGCGCTGTATCAGGGATATTGCTCCGATATGACCCGCACCGTCGTGCTGGGTCGGGCGGACGAGGAGATGAAGAAGGTCTATCGGACGGTGCTGGAGGCGCAGCTTGCGGCGCTTGAGTTCCTCAGCGCCGGCAAAACCGGCGCCGACTGCGACAAGGTCGCCCGCGATCGGATCGAGCACGCCGGCTACGGCGAATGCTTCGGCCATTCCCTCGGCCACGGGGTCGGGATGTATATCCACGAGGAGCCCCGCCTCAGCCGCACGAACGACAAGCCCCTCCCGACCGGCGCCGTCGTGACCGTCGAGCCGGGCATCTATCTGCAGGGGCGCTTCGGCGTGCGGATCGAGGATATGGTCTATCTGTCGGAGAACGGCCCCGTCAACCTCACCAAAGCCGGGAAGGAGCTGACCGAGCTGTTCTGAAACGGCACGGCCGCACAGCATCATGATGGATTATACGACCCGCGTCGCGGTGGTGGGAGCGGGACACGCCGGCATCGAGGCGGCGCTCGCCGCCGCCCGCATGGGACTTGACACCGTCCTCTTTACCATGAATCTCGACGCGGTCGGCAATATGCCCTGCAATCCCTCCATCGGCGGGACGGGCAAGGGACACCTCGTCTTTGAGATCGACGCGCTGGGCGGCGAGATGGGGCGTGCCGCCGACCGCGTGACCCTGCAGAGCCGGACGCTCAATACCGGCAAAGGCCCTGCCGTCCGCTCCAAGCGCATCCAGGCCGACCGCCTGCGCTACCGCCGGCTCATGAAGCAGACGCTGGAGCGCACCGAACGCCTGCGGCTGATGCAGGCCGAGATCGTCGCCCTCCTGACCGAGCCCGCCGGGGAGGGGGAGCGCATCGTCACGGGCGTCCGCACCTCCCTCGGCACCGAGTGGCGCGCCGAGGCGGTCATCCTCGCCACCGGCACCTATCTCGACAGCCGCGTCATCGTCGGGGAGCACGCCTGCTCCTCCGGTCCCGACGGAATGCTCCCCGCCAAGGGGCTGTCCGACTGCCTGCGGGAGCTCGGCATTCCGCTGATGCGCTTCAAGACCGGCACGCCGGCGCGAATCCATGCCCGATCGATCGATTTTTCCTGCCTGGAGGTGCAGGAGGGGGAGGAGTATATCACCCCCTATTCCCGCGATACCGACGAGGCGCAGCTCAATACCCTGCGCCAGCTCCCCTGCCATATCGTCTATACCAACGCCAAGACCCACCGGATCATCCGCGAGAACCTCAGCCGCTCCCCCCTCTATTCCGGGATCATCCGGGGAACGGGGCCGCGCTACTGCCCCAGCATCGAGGACAAGGTGGTGCGCTTTGCCGAAAAGGAGCGCCATCAGCTCTTCGTCGAGCCGATGGGAAGCGATACCGACGAGATCTATCTGCAGGGCTTCTCCTCCTCCCTGCCGGAGGACGTGCAGCTTGCCATGCTCCACTCCCTCAAGGGCTTTGAGCGCGCCGAGGTGATGCGCCTTGCCTATGCCATCGAATACGACTGCTGCGACCCGACGGCGCTCCGCCCGACGCTGGAGTTCCGCCGGATCCGCGGGCTGTACGGCGCGGGGCAGTTCAACGGCACATCCGGCTATGAGGAGGCGGCGGCGCAGGGGCTGGTCGCCGGCATCAACGCCGCCCTGAAGCTGCAGGGAAGGGAGCCGCTCCGCCTCCCGCGCGACAGCTCCTATATCGGCACGCTGATCGATGACCTCGTCACCAAGGGGACAAAGGAGCCCTACCGCATCATGACCTCCCGCTCGGAATACCGCCTGCTCCTGCGGCAGGATAACGCCGAGGAGCGGCTGCTCCCCTACGGACGGGCGGTGGGGCTGATCTCCGACGAGCGCTGGCAGGATTATCTGACCCGCAAGGAGCAGACGGAGCGGGAGATCCTGCGGCTCGAAAAGACGACCCTTCCGCCGGGGGAGGCGCTGAACCGCCTGCTTGCGGAGCGCGGCTCCACCCCCGTGACCTGCGGGGTGAAGCTGGCGGAGCTGCTCCGCCGCCCGCAGCTCGATTACGAATCGCTCGCCCCCCTCGATCCCGACCGGCCGCCCCTCTGCCGCAGCGTCCGCTCCGAGGTAGAGGTGCGCATCAAATACGAAGGCTATATCAAGCGGCAGAAACAGGAGGCGGCGCGAATGGCGAAGCTGTCGCAGAAGCGCCTGCCCCCCGATCTCGACTACGCCTCGATCACGGGGCTGCGGCTGGAGGCGAGGCAGAAGCTCTCGGAATTCCGCCCCGCCGATATCGGAGAGGCCGCCTCCATCAGCGGCGTCAGCCCCGCCGATATCTCGGTGCTGCTGATCCGGCTGAAAATGAGAGAGGGCGGGGAGTCTGAGCCCTGAACCGCCCGGAAGGAGGATCGGAATGCCCGATACCAAAGACTATATCGCCGAGGCGCTCTCGGCAAACGGAATCGCCGCCGGAGAAGACGCGATCCGCCTGCTCGCCGCCTATCTGACCGAGCTGCTGCGGGTCAACGAAACGATGAATCTGACGGCGGTGCGCGACCCCGCCGAGGCCGCCGTCAGGAATATCGCGGACTGCGCCCTCTGCGCCTCGCTTCTGCCGCAGGGCGCGTCGCTGCTCGATGTGGGGAGCGGCGCGGGGCTGCCCGCCTTTCCCTTTGCCGTGCTGCGCCCCGATCTGCGCGTGACGGCGCTTGACAGCACCGGCAAGAAGGTGCGCTTTATCTCGGAGACGGCGGCGCTGCTGGGGATCGGGAATCTCACCGCCCGCTGCGGCCGCGCCGAGGAGCTTGGCGCTTCCCCGGAGGGACGCGGGCGCTTCGACGTCGTCACGGCGCGGGCGGTGGAAAGGATGAATATCCTGTCGGAGCTGTGCCTGCCGCTCGTCAGGACCGGCGGGCTGTTTCTGGCGATGAAGAGCCGTCTGACCGACGAGGAGCTGACGGAGGCGGCCCATGCCGTGACCGGGCTCGGAGGGAGGGTTCGGACGGTCAAGACCTTCCGGCTGATCGGTACGGAGGAGACTGCGGATCGGACGGCGATCCTGATCGATAAGGTCGCCCCCACCCCCCGCGCCTATCCCCGCCCCTACGCCCGCATCGCCGCCAAGCCGCTGTAAGCGCTCCTCCATCGCGGCGCCCCGGATACACGGTCGGAAACGCAGAAACGCATGACCGACACGCCCCGCAGACGGACGGCGGAAGACGCCCCGCTCCGCGGGGCTTTTTATTTTCCCGCGTTTCGCCGTCCGCCCCGTCACACACCCATTCTCCTTGCCCATGCCTCGTCCCGCCCCCCTCGACCGCGCCTGTTTAGCGTTCCCCCGCCCCCATTTCACGCGGCACATCGCGCTTTTCGCTGTCCACGCCGTTTCACGCCGCCCCATTTCGCGCGGCACATCGCCCCCATTTCGCCGCTCCGCGCCCACAACATGACGGCATTCCCCACAGAAGAACAAAAACCGAACGAAAACCCTTGATGCAATTGTGAATTTATCAGAAAAAAATTGAAAACCGCCTTTACAACCGCCCGAATCTGTGATAGAATAAGTGGTGGCAAGGGCTGCGATATTCCTTTGCCGAATACCGCTATATCAATAAATTCACATACCGGAGGATATGAAATGGCAAGAAAAAAGATTTCCATGGACGGGAACACCGCCGCCGCACACATTTCGTATGCGTTCACCGAGGTTGCCGCCATCTACCCCATCACGCCTTCCAGCGTCATGGCGGAGCTGACCGACTCCTGGTCGGCAACGGGTCTGAAAAACATTTTCGGAGACACCGTCAAGGTCGTTGAGATGCAGTCGGAGGCAGGCGCTGCGGGCGCCGTTCACGGAAGCCTTGCCGCCGGCGCGCTGACCACCACCTTCACCGCCTCCCAGGGCCTGCTCCTGATGATCCCGAACATGTACAAGATCGCAGGCGAGCTGCTCCCCTGCGTCATCCACGTCTCGGCGCGCTGCGTCGCCTCCCACGCCCTCAACATCTTCGGGGATCATTCCGACGTCTACGCCTGCCGTCAGACCGGCTTCGCGATGATCGCCGGCACCAACCCGCAGGAGGTCATGGACCTCGGCGCCGTCGCCCACCTCTCCACCATCAAGGGCAGAGTCCCCTTCATCAACTTCTTCGACGGCTTCCGCACCTCGCATGAGATCCAGAAGATCGAGGCGTGGGACTATGAGGAGCTGAAGGAGATGATCGACAAGGACGCCGTCGCTGCCTTCCGCGCACGCGCCCTCAATCCCGAGCATCCCGTCCTGCGCGGCTCCGCCGAAAACGGCGATATCTTCTTCCAGCACCGCGAGGCCTGCAACCCCTACTACGACGCGCTCCCCGCCATCGTCGAGGAGTATATGAACAAGGTCAACGAGAAGATCGGCACCGATTATAAGCTCTTCAACTACTACGGCGCGCCGGACGCCGACCGCGTCATCGTCGCCATGGGCTCGATCTGCGACGTCGCGGAGGAGGTCATCGATTATCTCAACGCCTCCGGCGAAAAGACCGGTCTGATCAAGGTCCGCCTCTATCGCCCCTTCGTCGCGGACAAGCTGCTTGAGGTCCTGCCGAAGACCGTGAAGAAGGTCGCCGTCCTCGACCGCACCAAGGAGCCCGGCTCCCTCGGCGAGCCGCTCTATCTCGACGTCGTCACGGCGCTGGCCACCAAGGGCGTCTGCGCCAAGGTCGTGGGCGGACGCTACGGCCTCGGCTCCAAGGATACCCCCCCGCAGTCGATCTTCGCCGTCTACGAGAACCTCAGAAAGGACGAGCCGAAGAACGGCTTCACCATCGGCATCGTCGACGACGTGACCGGCCTCTCCCTGGAGGAGAAGCCCGCCCCCGACACCTCCGCCAAGGGCACGATCTCCTGCAAGTTCTGGGGTCTGGGCGGCGACGGCACCGTCGGCGCGAACAAGAACTCCATCAAGATCATCGGAGACCATACCGATAAGTATATCCAGGCGTACTTCCAGTACGACAGCAAGAAGACCGGCGGCGTGACGATCTCCCACCTCCGCTTCGGAGACAGCAAGATCAAGTCCCCCTACTATGTCACCAAGGCCGACTTCGTCGCCTGCCATAATCCCTCCTATATGCTCAAGGGCTATAAGATCGTCCAGGATGTCAAGCCGGGCGGGACCTTCCTGCTCAACTGCCAGTGGACGCCGGAGGAGGTCGGGCATCATCTCCCCGCCGAGGTCAAGAAGTATATTGCCGACAACGAGATCCGCTTCTACACCGTCAACGCCATCGACAAGGCGCGTGAAATCGGCATGGGCAAGCGCACCAATACCATCCTCCAGTCGGCGTTCTTCGCCCTCGCCAACATCATGCCGATCACCGAGGCGGTGGAGTACATGAAGTATATGGCGAAGAAGTCCTACTCCAAGAAGGGCGACGCCGTCGTGGAAATGAACTATAAGGCCATCGACGCCGGCGTGGATGCGCTGGTCCGCATCGAGGTCCCGGCAAGCTGGAAGAATGCCTCCGCCGAAGGGGAAAAGGCCGTCGCCGTCGAGGGCCGCCCCGAGGTCGTCGAGTTCGTCAACACCGTGCTGGATCCCGTCTCCCGGATGCTCGGCGATACCCTCCCCGTCTCGGCCTTCCGGAACAGCGCCGACGGAACCTATCCGCAGGGCGCGTCCGCCTATGAGAAGCGCGGCGTCGCCGTCGACGTCCCGGAATGGATGCCGGAAAACTGCATTCAGTGCAACCAGTGCGCCTTCGTATGCCCCCATGCGACGATCCGCCCCTACCTCATGAACGAGGAGGAGGCCGCCAAGGCGCCCGACGCCGTCAAGTTCACCCCCAAGACCCTCGGCAAGGACGTCGCGGGACTCCGCTTCACCATGGCGGTCAGCCCGCTTGACTGTATGGGCTGCGGCCTCTGCGCCAACGTATGTCCCGCCACCCAGAAGGCGAAGGCCGCCGGCACGCCGGAAAAGGCCGCCCTCGTCATGAAGCCCCAGGAGACGCAGTCGGAGCAGCAGAAGGTCTTCGATTACTGCGTCAAGGAGGTCTCGAAGAAGCCGACCTCCTTCCCGCTCCTCAAGAACAGCCAGTTCGAGCAGCCGCTGCTTGAGTTCTCCGGCTCCTGCGCAGGCTGCGCCGAGACCTCCTATGCGCGCCTGATCACCCAGCTCTTCGGGGAAAGAATGTATATCTCCAACGCCACCGGCTGCTCCTCGATCTGGGGCGGCTCGGCGCCCGCCACCCCCTACACCGTCAACCGCGAGAGCGGCCGCGGCCCTGCCTGGGGCAACTCCCTCTTCGAGGATAACGCCGAGCACGGTCTCGGCATCTACCTCGGGCAGAAGACCATCCGCAACCGCCTGATCGAAAAGGTCAGAGCGCTTGAGACCCCCTGCGAGAAGTGCAAGGGCGTCGTCGATGCGTACCTGAACACCCTCGACGACGGCAAGGCCAACGAGCAGGCGACGAAGGAGCTCGTCGCGCTCCTTGAGGGATGGGCTGCCGACGGCAATGCCGCCGCCGCAGAGATCCTCGCGGAGAAGGACTACCTCTCCAAGAAGTCGATCTGGATCTTCGGAGGAGACGGCTGGGCGTATGATATCGGCTTCGGCGGACTCGATCATGTCATCGCCTCCGGCGAGGACGTCAATATCATGGTCTTCGATACCGAGGTCTACTCCAATACCGGCGGACAGGCCTCCAAGGCCTCCAATATCGGCCAGGTCGCGCAGTTCGCCGCCGCGGGCAAGGCCATCGGCAAGAAGGATCTGGCGCAGATCGCCATGTCCTACGGCTATGTCTATGTCGCGCAGATCGCCATGGGCGCCGATATGAATCAGACCCTCAAGGCGCTGACGGAGGCGGAGGCTTACCACGGTCCCTCCATCGTCATCGGCTACGCGCCCTGCGAGATGCACGGGCTGAAGGGCGGCATGACCAACTGCCAGGGTGAGATGAAGAAGGCGGTCGAGGCCGGCTATTGGCAGATGTTCCGCTACAATCCCGCGCTCAAGGCAGAGGGCAAGAACCCCCTGACCATCGACTCGAAAGAGCCGACCGCCAGCTATATCGACTTCATCAAGTCCGAGAACCGCTACAGCCGCCTGGCTCAGGCGTTCCCGGAGAGAGCGCAGGAGCTCTTCGCCAAGGCGGAAAAGGCTGCCAAGGCCAAGTATGAGCATCTGAAGAAGCTCGAGGAG
This sequence comes from uncultured Clostridia bacterium, assembly GCA_944384585.1. Lineage (GTDB taxonomy): Bacteria > Bacillota > Clostridia > Oscillospirales > CAG-272 > Colimorpha_A. The sequence goes on from CALWTY010000064.1 coordinate 9,576, forward strand.
CTTTATCGATAAGTAAATCCCGGAAGCAGAGCCTCCCAAGGGAGACACTTCGTAAGGAAGTTGTCTCCCTTATGCTTTTGTAGTCAGCCAGTTTGATTGAATTAGTGGGATAATTGAATCGTAACGGAGGATTACATAAACGGCTTAAAATCAGGCTTTTTTGACCTCTAAATGTCCACGCAGCAGGACGGACTGTTTCAGATGAAAGGTATGGATTTTGTCATGGCACAGTCTTTTTTTCTCGAAAACATATTGAAAATAAGCCGATTTTCTGATACAATATAGATGTATAATTATGTGAAGAGAGAGCTTGACAATGGATCAGAAAATGGAGCCCGGAATGAAGGAGGAAGTTTTATGAGGAAAAAATCATTTAAAAGCGCATTGACGGTATTGTTATCGCT
>CALWTY010000065.1 GCA_944384585.1 uncultured Clostridia bacterium
GATGCCGGGGAGACGCGTGTACAGCCCGGTACTCTCCCGATCTATGGTATGGAGCGAAGGGTCGCTCGCCTTCACCGTCCGTCGCCGGGCGGCGCGGGGTCGTCCGGGATCGCGGCGGACGGCGCGGATATCGCCGTAAGTCGCGGTATCATGGTATGGAGCGAAGGGTCGCTTGCCTTCACTGTCCGTCTCCGGGCGGCGCGGATATCGCCGTGAGGGGCGGTGTCATGGTATGGGGCGAGGTTCGCTCGCCTTCACCGTCCGTCTCCGGGCGGCAGGGGGACGGCGGCGAGGCGGGGCAGATCCTCCCCTCGATACAGCACCCTCCCATGCTCCCGCAGCCACGCCTCCGCGTCTCCGTCAAGCCTCCTTGCATAATCTCCGATATAATACGGGCAGCGCTCCCCGAATCGGACAAACCACTGCCCGCCTCCGTATAAGATCGTCATGTCTGCCGGGCGGGACGCCGCGAGCCTTCGGCACAGCATCAGCATCTGCTCCGTTCCGTCGGTGCGGAACAGCGCCTCTCCCTCCCGCTCCCGCGTCTCCCGAACCTCCAGGCGGCATCCCCCGCCCTCCGTTCTTCGCATCTCCACCGCGATCCTCCCCTGCGCCGCCTCAAAACCTGTGCGGTACCCTGCCTCCTCCAGGATCGGGCGCAGCCTCCTCCTGATCTCGTCGCCGCCGCATTCGGCAAGCGTGGGGGGCAGCCCATACAGCCGCATATCGCCTTCCGTCAGCGTAATGAGCAGCCGATCGCGTGCGATTCGCTTGATTTCCATCCGCCGTTTCCTCCGATTCGGTCTTTATCGTCAGTATATTGCCTCCGGAGTTGTTTTGTTCGGGCGGGAACCGCTGCAGGGGGAACGATGCAAGGGGGCTTTTTGGGGGAAAGCCCCCCTGCACCCCCAAAACCCTTGACTTGGGGGGGGCAGGGCATGGGTCTGCGGGACGGGATATGGCGCGGCGGGATGCGATCGTGCAGCGGGGACGCGCTGCAAGGGGGCGTTTTAGGGGGAAAGTCCCCCTGCACCCCCAAAACCCTTGACATGGGGGGAGGAGATGGGTCTGCGGGGCTTGCTCAAAGGCGGATCAGGCCGTCGTCGACGAGCTTCTGCAGTGAGAGCAGGATGCCGAGCTTGGCGTGATACCAGGTCAGCCCGCCCTGGAAATAGACGGCGTAGGGCTCGCGGATCGGGCCGTCCGCCGACAGCTCGATGGAGGAGCCCTGCACGAAGGCGCCCGCCGCCATGATCACCTCGCTGTCATAGCCCGGCATTGCCCAAGGCGTCGGGGTGACATAGCTGTCGACCGGTGCCGCCGCCTGGATCCCGCGGCAGAAGGCCTCCATTCCGCGGCGGGAGCCAAGCTCCACCGCCTGGATGATATCATGCCGCTCCTCCTCTCCCGTCGGGACGACGCGGAAGCCCAGCCGTTCATATAGCTTCGCGGCGAAGACCGCGCCCTTCAGCGCGGAGGCGGTCACCGTCGGCGCAAGGAAAAAGCCCTGGAAAAACGCCGGCATCAGGCCGAGGTTCGCCCCGACCTCCTGTCCCAGCCCGGGGGCGGAGAGCCGGTAGGCGCAGCGGGAGATGCAGGCCTCGCTGCCGCAGATATAGCCGCCGATCGGGGCAAGGCCGCCGCCGGGGTTCTTGATCAGCGAGCCGACCGTCATATCCGCTCCCACGTCGGAGGGCTCGTTTTCCTCGACGAATTCGCCGTAGCAGTTATCGACCATGACGATCAGGGAGGGCTTGATCCTCCGGAGGAAGGCGATCAGCTCCCCGATCTGCGCGACCGAGAAGGAGGGGCGGGTCTGATAGCCCTTGGAGCGCTGGATGGTGACGAGCCTGGTCCTCTCGTTCACCGCCCGCCCGATCGCCGGATAATCAAAGCTGCCGTCGGGCAGCAGGTCGACCTGGCGGTAGCTTACGCCGTACTCCTTCAGCGAGCAGGGGGAGCTTCGGATGCCGATGACCTCCTCCAGCGTATCGTAGGGCTTGCCGGCGGGGGAGAGCAGCTCGTCCCCCGGCAGCAGATTGGCGGAGAGGGCGACGGTCAGCGCGTGCGTGCCGCAGGTGATCTGCGGGCGCACCAGCGCCGCCTCGGTATGGAAGGTATCGGCGTAGACCCGCTCAAGGGTGTCCCGCCCGCTGTCGTCGTAGCCGTAGCCGGTAGTGGCGGCGAAATGCGTCGCGTTGACGCGATTCTTCTGCATGGCGGCAAGCACCTTGCCCTGATTGATCTCCGCGATCCGATCGATCCCGCGGAAGCGCGGCTCCAGCTCCTTGAGGACCTCCTCCCCGAGGCGCAGCACCTGCTCTCCGACCCCCAGCATCCGATAGGTTTCTTCAATATTCATATCGGAGCCGTCCTTTAAAACCGATCGACCGGGAAGAGGATCCTGAGCTGGTTGATGCGGCTGTCATACGCCTTCTGCTGCTTTTCCGCGAGGAGCTGCTCGGCAAGCTGCTCCCTGACCTCCTCATAGGAGAGGGCGCTCCCCTCCGAGCGGGCGAGCAGCTTGATGATATGCCAGCCGAACTGCGTTTTGACGGGGCGGGACAGCTCGCCGGGCTGCATGGCGAAGGCGGCGTCCTCGAATTCCTTCACCATCTGTCCCCGTCCGAATTCCCCGAGATTGCCGCCGCTTTCGCGGGAGGGGCAGCTGCTGTGGCGCTTGGCCGCCTCCTCGAAGGTGAGGCTGCCGGCCTTCAGCCCGGACAGGATCGAGTCTGCCTTCTCCTCGCTGTCGACGAGGATGTGGGAGGCGGTGACCGTCTCGCCGCGGTCGAACTGCTCCGGGTGGGAATCGTAGTATTCCCGTACCTCCTCCTCCCTGACGCGCAGATCCTTGAGGGCGCGGTCGATCTCGAACTTGGTCAGAAGCTCGTTTTTGACGGCGGCAAGCTGCGCCTTGAATTCCGGGTCAAGCTCGATCAGATCGCGCTTGGCGGCGGCGAGGAGAAGGGCGCGGTTGATGAGCTGCTCCAGCACCATCGTCCGCCCCTGCGGGTTCATGAGGCTCTGCCCCCGCTGCCCCATCGCAAGGATGGCGCGGGTCACGTCGGCTTCGGTGATGTTGACGCCGTTGACGGCGGCAAGGATCTTGGTTTCGTTCATGGTGTTCCTTTCAGCCGATCGATCAGCGGATCGGCACGGTCGTTTTCGGATCGTATCGGTATAGTATATCATATCCGGGCGGAGATTGCAAGGAGATTCGGGAAATTTGCGTCGCGCTTTTGCCGTATCCCCGCCCCGCAAACCCATAACCCTCCCCCCAAGACAAGGGTTTAGGGTGCAGGGGGCTTTTCCCCAAAAAGCCCCCTTGCAGCGCGTCCTCGCCGCACAAATGCATCTCGCCGCACCGTATCCCGCCCCGCAAACCCATGCCTCATCCCCCCAAGACAAGGGTTTTGGGGGTGCAGGGGGGCTTTTCCCCAAAAAGCCCCCTTGCAGCGCGTCCTCGCCGCATAAATGCATCCCGCCGCGCCGTATCCCGCCCCGCAAACCCATGCCTCATCCCCCCAAGACAAGGGTTTTGGGGGGATGGGGGGCTTTTCCCTAAAAAGCCCCCTTGCAGCGTTCCTCCCCCGGCGACGCAAGGTTCTTCTGTTGACAAGAAGCTTCCGATGCGATATAATGGAAGAAAAAGACTGAAAAGGGGAACCGAAATGAAGCATGTCAGAAAAGCAGTGCCGGGTGACATTCCGAGAATACTCATGCTGCTCGAGCAGGTCAATATGGTACATCACGACAGCCGCCCGGATCTGTTCCGCGGCCCGACGACCAAATACTCCGCAGAGGAGCTGGAGCAGATCCTGAGCATCCCCGACCGGCCGATCTTCGTATGCGCCGATCCCAACGGATATGTGATGGGATATGCCTTCTGCGTGGTCAGCCAATATGAGAACGATCGGCTGATGACCGACGTGAAGACCCTGTATATCGACGATCTGTGCGTTGACGAGGCACTGCGGGGACAGCACGTCGGACGGACGCTGTATGAGCATGTCGTGCGATATGCGAGATCGATCGGATGCTATAACCTGACACTCAATGTGTGGGCGCTGAATGAGGGCGCAAGACGGTTTTACGAAAAATGCGGACTGAAGCCGCAGAAGATCGGAATGGAAACGATCCTTTGAAAGTGACAATATCGGCAAGAAAATGACTTTATAGGTAAGCAAATGACCGCGCCGGGGAGAACTCCCGCGGGCGGGAGCAAAGCGAAACAAGATGCGCCGGGGACGGATAAAACCGAACGGATAAAACCGAACGGATAAAACCGGACGGATAAAGCCGGACGGACAGAACCGGCAGGGATAACGGAGGATGAGCATGATTTCGGAAAAAATGTATGAGCTGGGAAGCCGCAGATCGGCGATCCGCGAGCTGTTTGAATACGGGAAAAGCGCCGCAGAGCGGGTCGGGGCGGACAATGTCTTCGACTTCAGCCTCGGCAATCCCTCCCTGCCCCCGCCCCGTGAGGTGACGGAGACGGCGATGCGGCTGCTGGAGAGCCTCCCCCCCTGCGAGCTGCACGGCTATACCTCCGCGCAGGGCCTGCCCGAAACCAGACAGGCTGTCGCGGACTGCCTGATCCGACGATACGGCGCTTCGATCCGCCCCGACCGGATCTATATGACCTGCGGCGCAGCCGCCTCCCTTGCCATCCTCTTCCGGGCGCTGATCTCCTCCCCCGACGACGAGATCCTCGCCGTCGCCCCCTATTTCCCGGAGTATAAGGTCTTTGCAGAGGGCGCGGGCGCGCGCTTCCGCGTCCTGCCTCCCGATCTCGTCGGCTTCGGGATCGATCTCGACGCGCTGGAGACCGCGATTACCCCGCGAACCCGCGCCCTGATCCTCAATTCCCCGAACAATCCCTCCGGCGCCGTCCTGAAGCGGCCGACTCTGACGGCGCTGGCGGCGCTGCTGAAGCGGAAGTCGGAGGCGCTCGGCTCCCCGATCCTCCTTGTGTCGGATGAGCCGTACCGGGAGATCGTGTACGGCGAGGCGACGCCCTATCTCCCCGCCCTCTATCCCGATACGGTCCTGTGCTATTCCTATTCGAAATCGCTGTCGCTGCCGGGGGAGCGGATCGGCTATATCGCAGTCCCGGACGGCGTGCGGGAGGGTGACCGCCTCTATGCGGCGGTGTGCGGGGCGGGGCGCGCCCTCGGCTATGTCTGTGCCCCGGCGCTGATGCAGCGGATCGTGGCGGCCTGCGTCGACCTGCTCCCCGATATCCGTCCCTACCGCGAGAACCGCGACCTGCTCTACGGGGCGCTGACCCGGTACGGCTACGAATGCGTGCTGCCGGAGGGCGCGTTCTATCTCTTCGTCAAGGCGCCGGACGGCGACTCGGAGGGCTTCTGCGAGAAGGCGAAGCGGGAGAATGTCCTGATCGTGCCGGGCGACGGCTTCGGGTGCGCGGGCTATCTGCGGATTTCTTACTGCGTCGGAAGGGAGCGCATCGAGAGAAGCCTGACGGCGTTTGAGAGGCTGATAAGGGGCTGAAGGCCGACCGCGCCGACGGAAACGGGGTCCCCAAAGTCAAGGGTTTTGGAGGTGCCCCTTGCATCGTTCCCCCACCGCACCGTATCCCGCGCCGCGAACCCATAATCCGCCCCCTCAAGTCAAGGGTTTTGGGGGTGCAGGGGGGCATTTCCCCAAAAAGCCCCCTTGCATCGCGTCCCCTGCCGCACGATCGCGTCCCGCCGCACCGTATCCCGCGCCGCGAACCCATAACCCTCCCCCCCAGGACAAGGGTTTTGGGGGTGCAGGGGGGCATTTCCCCAAAAAGCCCCCTTGCATCGCGTCCCCTGCCGCACGATCGCATCCCACCGCACCGTATCCCGCGCCGCGAACCCATAACCCTGCCCCCCCAGGACAAGGGTTTTGGGGGTGCAGGGGGGCTTTTCCCCCAAAAAGCCCCCCCTGCAGCGTATCCCTTTCAACGCGTCACCCGCAAGCCTGAAAAGGAGGCAAATAAGATCGAGATGATGCTTGCCAATGAAACGATGACCGCCGTCAATGACGGCATACGGCTGATCCAGAACCCGGAGGGACTGACCTTCGGGACGGATGCGCTGCTGCTGGCCGCCTTTGTGCGGAGGGCTCCCGCCGCAAGCGCCGCCGAATTCGGGTCGGGGAGCGGGATTGTGTCGCTGCTTCTCGCCGCGAGGGGGAAGGTAGGCAGGATCCTGGCGGTAGAGGTGCAGGAATATTATGCAGACCTGACGAAGCGGAACGCCGAGCTGAACGGGATGGCGCATCGGATCGAGGCGCGGTGCGCCGATATCAGGGAGATGAAGGAACAGTTTGATGTTATATACAGCAACCCGCCGTACATGAGAACCGCAGGGCAGCGCAACCGGGACGAGGGGAAATATGCGGCGCGGCACGAGGTCAACGGAGGGCTGCGGGACTTCTGCTTCTCGGCGGCGAGGAATCTGAAATACGGGGGGCGGTTTTACTGTGTGTGCCGCCCGGACCGCGCGGTGGATCTGATCGCGGCGATGCGGGAGGCGGCGGTAGAGCCGAAGCGGATGGTCTTCGTCAGCCCCACCGCGGCGCATCCGCCCTGCCTGATGCTGGTCGAGGGGAAGCGGGGCGGGAAGCCGTCCTGCCGGGTGCTGCCGACGCTCTTCCTGCAGAGGGAGGACGGCAGGCCGACGGAGGAGGCGGAGCAGATGGGGAGGACCGGCGACTGGCCGGATCGGGAATAGGCGCGAAGCGCAATGCAGCGCGACGGACAACGCGGAACGGATACAGTTGCAGTCGAGGCGCGAAGCGCAATGCAGCGCGACGGATAACGCGGAACGGATACAGCCGCAGACGGCTTTTCGGAAGGATATATTCTATGGAAAAAAATAAAATTCAACCCTCCACCCTATACCTGGTCGCAACCCCGATCGGCAATCTGGAGGATATCACCCTGCGCGCCCTCAAGGTGCTGCGGGACTGCGATTTCATCGCCGCGGAGGATACGCGGGTCACCGCCAAGCTCCTGTCCGCCTATGAGATCGCCAAGCCGATGATCTCCTACGAAAAGCACAGACTGCGCTCCGCAGGGGAGGAGATCCTGCGGCGGCTCGGGGAGGGCAAAAGCTGCGCCCTGGTCACCGACGCCGGCACGCCCGCCATCAGCGATCCCGGAGAGGAGCTGGTCGCCCTATGCCTCGCGCGGGGCTTTGCCGTCGTGCCGATCCCCGGCCCCTGCGCGGCCATCACCGCCCTCATCCTGTCCGGCCTCCCGACCGGACGCTTCGTCTTCGAGGGCTTTCCCGACGGGAAGCCGGGGGAAAAGCGCCGCGTGCCGGAGACGCTGGAGGGGGAGCGTCGGACGATGATCTTCTATGAAGCCCCGCACCGCCTCGCGCGGACGACGGCGGAGCTGGCGGAGGTCTTCGGCCCCTCTCGCCGCGCCGTCTTCTGCCGGGAACTGACCAAGCTCAACGAGGAGGCGATCCGCCTGACGCTGGGGGAGGCGAGGGAGCGCTTTGCCAAGGAGACGCCGAGGGGGGAGTTCGTCATCATCGTCGAGGGCCGCCCGGAATCGGCGGGGGGCTTCTGGGAGGGGATGTCGATCCCGGAGCATGTCGCATGGTACAGGGAGACGCTCGGTCTTGACCGGATGGCGGCGATCAAGGCGGCGGCGAAGGATCGCGGCCTGCCGAAAAACGAGGTTTACCGGGCGCTGCTCGGGGATTGAGCGGGGCTGACGGCAACGGAGGGGCGGCGGGGCGGGAAAACCGTCGATTCGACGCTTGACAAATCCCCGCCAAGCCGCTATAATGAAAGGGATCCATCACGGTACGGAAGGTAGAGAGATATGAGTAATCAGCTTGTCCTTGTCCTCGATTTCGGAGGACAGTATAAAGAGCTTATCGCCCGCAGAGTAAGAGAATGCGGCGTCTACTCCCTGATCAAGCCGGGTAATCTGCCCCTGGAGGAGATCAGGGCCATGCAGCCCATCGGGATCATCCTGACGGGAGGCCCGGACAGCGTATACCGCGACGGCGCGCCGAAGTGCGACCCGGCGCTCTTTGACTGCGGCATCCCGATCCTCGGCATCTGCTACGGCATTCAGCTGATGGCCTATTCCACCGGCGGCACGATCACCTCCTGCCGGGTGAGCGAATACGGGCGGACGAAGGTCCGCGTCGATCCCGCCTGCCCCCTCTTCGAGGGGCTTGCGGAGGAGCAGATCGGGCTGATGAGCCATACCGACAAGATCAGCGTGCTGCCGCAGGGCTTCCGCTCGGCGGCCCATACCGCGCACTGCGAGAACGCGGCGATCGCCGATCCCGCGCGGCGGCTCTACGGCGTGCAGTTCCACCCCGAGGTCGAGAACACGCCGAACGGCACCGAGATGATCCGCAATTTCCTCTACCGCGTCTGCGGCGCGGTCGGAGACTACGATATGGCGGACTACGAGGCGAGGATGATCGCGGAGATCCGCGCACAGGTCGGCCCCGGGGGGCGGGTGCTGCTCGGGCTGTCGGGGGGCGTGGACTCCTCGGTCTGCGCGGCGCTGCTGGCGAAGGCGATCCCCGGCCGGCTGTGGTGCATTTTCGTCGACCACGGCTGCATGAGGAAGAACGAGGGGGATGAGATCGAGGAGGCCTTCCGCGACCGGGCGCTCAATTTTATCCGCGTCGACGCCTCGGAGGAGTTCCTCGGCGCGCTGAAGGGGGTCACCGACCCGGAACGGAAGCGCAAGATCATCGGGGAGAAATTTGTCCGCACCTTTGAGGCGGAGGCCGGCAAGCTCAACGTCACCGGCTGCTATCTTGCCCAGGGCACGATCTATCCCGACGTCATCGAATCGGGCGCGAACAATTCCGCCACCATCAAGAGCCATCACAACGTCGGCGGGTTGCCTGCCGACATGGGCTTTGCGGGGCTTGTCGAGCCGCTGCGCGGCCTGTTCAAGGACGAGGTGCGGGCACTCGGGCGTCAGCTCGGCCTGCCGGAGGTCCTGGTCAGCCGCCAGCCCTTCCCCGGTCCCGGCCTTGCCATCCGCGTGCTGGGAGAGGTGACCGCCGAGAAGCTGGCGATCCTGCGGGAGGCCGACGCGATCTTCCGGGAGGAGATGAAGAAGAGCCGCGTCCGCGCCGATCAGTATTTTGCCGTGCTGACCAACGCCCGCTCGGTGGGCGTGGTCGGGGATTTCAGGACCTACAACGGCACCGTCGCGCTCCGCGCCGTCAGGACCACCGATTTCATGACCTGCGAATACGCGCCCCTCTCCCACAAGCTGCTCGGACGCGTCTCCACCCGCATCGTCAACGAGGTCCGGGGCGTCGGCCGCGTCGTCTACGATATCACGGGGAAGCCGCCGGCGACGATCGAGTGGGAATAAGTTGAGAGGTCGTAAAAAGCCAGTATTTATGCGGGTTTGCGGCACTTCGAGATGTCTTTTGATAACAATTTGATAACAGCCATACAAGAGCCATTATTCTTGCAATCCGGTGGTTTGCGGGTTACGGAATGATAAAAGACGGCTGCTTGTATGGCGAAAGAAATCCATATTAGAAAGCCCTTAGCTGTGGGTGATGATTCCATAGCTAAGGGCTTTTTGTCGTTTTTATAAGGTTGCCATAGTGGAAATTATAGCATTTTTTGTAAATAT
>CALWTY010000066.1 GCA_944384585.1 uncultured Clostridia bacterium
AGACGTGTGCTCTTCCGATCTTCCGACGGCTATGATCTCGACCGCAAGTGCTTCTTCCCCTTCGCCGCCGGTTCGCGGGAAAACGGAGGAATCTTCTATCATTCCAACACCTGGGCGATCATCGCGCTGACGATGCTCGGCCGTGCCGACGACGCCATGCGCTGCTATCGGAGCGCCCTACCCTCCCGCCGCAACGACTCCGCCGAGGTATCCCGCACGGAGCCTTATGTCTACGTTCAGACGATGCTCGGACCGCGTCATCCCGACTTCGGGAAATGCTCCAACTCCTGGCTGACCGGAACCGCCTCCTGGATGTACCTTGCCGCCACCCGCTATCTCCTCGGCATCCGCCCCGATTACGAGGGCATCCTCCTTCAGCCCTGTATCCCCGCCGATTGGGAGGGCTTCTCCGCCCGCCGCGTCTGCCGCGGCGTGACGCTGCAGCTCCGCTTCCGTCCCGCCGACCGTCCCTTCCTCTCGGTCGGGAATCGTCGGATCGAGGGAAGCCTTCTTCCCTGGGAACTGCTCGGGGAAGCGGAAAACGGCTGTCTGACGGTGGAGGTCGGCTACACGCGGTCATAGCCTCCCCTCCGCACGGGCGGTTCTCCCGTCTGCGCATCCGCAGCAATGCCTCCCCGTACAAAAACCGGGTTCGGAAGTCTCCTTCCGAACCCGGTTTTCCGTTCGATTTTCCCGATCCGCCGCACGATTGTCCGAAATAACGGAGGATCCGATGGCTCAATAGGCCTTTGCCCAAAGCACCATATGACGGGCAGGTGCGCCGCAGCAAACGCAGCGATCCGAGATCTTCTCCTGCGCGAAGGGAATGCAGCGCGAGCCGACGCCGGTCATCTCCTTGATCCGATCCTCGCATTCCTCGCTTCCGCACCACATCGCCTTGATGAAGCCGTCTCCCTGCTCGGCAAGGCTGGCCTTGATCTCCTCCGTCGTCGTGCAGGCGCGGGTGCGTCTCTCGCGGTTCTCATACGCCTTCTTCCAAAGTCCGAGGCGGACCTCCTCCAGCTTATCGGCCACCGCCTTCTCCAGTCCGTCGAGCGGAACGAAATCCTTCTTTCTGTCGTGGCGCGAGACCAGCACGCACTGTCCCGACTCGATATCGCGCGGACCGATCTCAAGCCGGACCGGCACGCCCTTCATCTCATACTCCGCATATTTCCAGCCGGCGGTGTTGTCGCTGTCATCGAGTCTGACGCGGAAGCCCGCCGCCTTCAGACGATCGCGCAGCTCCGCCGCCTTCTCAAGCACTCCCTCCTTATGCTGCGCCACCGGGATGATGACGAGCTGGATCGGGGCGACGGCGGGAGGCAGCACCAGGCCGCTGTCGTCTCCGTGGGTCATGATGATGCCGCCGATGATGCGGGTCGACACCCCCCAGGAGGTCTGGTGCGGATATCGGAGGGTATTGTTCTTATCGGTGTACTGAATGCCGAAGGCACGGGCAAAGCCGTCCCCGAAATAATGGGAGGTGCCGGCCTGCAGCGCCTTGCCGTCGTGCATGATCGCCTCGATCGCATAGGTCGAGACGGCGCCGGCGAACTTATCGCTCTCGGTCTTGGGGCCGCGCACGACCGGCATCGCCAGCTCCTGCTCGCAGAAGTCGGCGTAGAGATTCAGCATCCGGATCGTTTCCTCCTCCGCCTCCTCTGCGGTGGCGTGCAGGGTGTGTCCCTCCTGCCAGAGAAACTCGCGGGTGCGGAGGAAGGGACGGGTATTTTTCTCCCATCTCACCACCGAGCACCATTGATTGTAGAGCTTCGGCAGATCCCGCCACGACTTGACGATGCCGGCGTAATGTTCGCAGAAGAGGGTCTCGGAGGTAGGACGGACACAGAGGCGCTCCGCCAGCGGCTCGCTTCCGCCGTGGGTCACCCACGCCACCTCCGGCGCAAAGCCCTCGACGTGATCCTTTTCCTTGTTCAGAAGGGATTCCGGGATGAAAAGCGGCATATATACGTTTTCGTGTCCCGTCTCCTTGAATTTCCGATCGAGAATCGACCGGATATTCTCCCAGATCGCGTAGCCGTAGGGGCGGTAGATCATGCACCCCTTTACGCTTGAATAGTCAACGAGGTCGGCCTTCTTCACCACATCGGTATACCATTGTGCGAAATCGGTATCCATCGGGGTGATCGACTCGACGAGCTTTTTGTCCTGTGCCATTCTGTTTCCGTTTCTCCGGCCTGTTCCGCCCGCGCTTCCGCCGGTTCTGCGCGATTTGATTTCATATTATTATACTATTATACCCTGCTCCGGCACACTTGTCAATCGTTTTTTTCGGTTTTCGGAGCGGGGCGGAGGATTTTGCCGAGGGGGAGCTGAGACACGACGATCGCGCCGAGGATCAGCAGACAGCCGAGGATCTCCCGCACCGCCATGCTTTCCTTCAGGATCAGCCAGCCCGCGATCGCCGCAAAGACCGATTCCAGGCTCATGGCGAGAGTGGCGGGGGTCACCTCCGCGTACTTCTGCCCGACGATCTGAAGGGTATATGCGGCGGCGCTGGACAGCACGCCGGTATAGAGCAGCGGCACCGCGCAGTCGGCAATGGCGCTCATGGAGGGCGTCTCGGTCAGCAGCATGAAGGGGATTGACAGCACGGTGCAGACCGAGAACTGCAGAAACGACATCCTCACGCAGTCCACGCTTCCGGAATAGCGGTCGATCGACAGAATCTGCATCGAGAAGAAGAGGGAGCAGACAAAGGTGAGCAGATCCCCCTTGCCGAGCCCCTGCTCCCCGCCCATGCAGAGCAGATACATCCCGAGCGCCCCCGCCAGCACGCCTGCCCAGACGTTGAGCCCGGGGCGCTTGCCGAGCGCAATGCCCATAATCGGCGCGATGATGATATACATCGCCGTGACAAACGCCGATTTGCCGGAGGTGGTATACGCGATTCCCATCTGCTGGAAGGACATGGCGGCAAAGAGAAACACTCCCGACAGCAGCCCTGCGATCAGCAGCTTCCCGGAGTTGAAGCCGAGATACGGCAGCCTCCGATCCTCTTTTTTTCCGAGCAGGATGCTCACCGGCAGCAGGACGACGGCAGCCAGGAGCGAACGGCAGAAGGTAAAGGTAAAGGGGCCGAGAAATTCCGTTCCCGACCGCTGCGCGATAAACGCGGTGCCCCACACAATCGCCGTCAGCCCCAGAATCAGACATCCTTTTGCATTGTTTTTCTTTGTCATGACTGCATTTTCTCCCGAACAAAAAAATAACAGAGCATAGTCTATCATATTTTGCGGAAAAATGCAAGCCCTATTTTTCTTGTGCCGCCTCTCCGAGCAATGGCTTCAGACAGCGAAGCATCGCTTCCCTCGTCCCCCTCCCCGCCGGCGTCAGCGGCAGCCGCAGCTCCTCCTCGCAGAAGCCGAGGCTTGCCATCGCGGCCTTGACGGGGATGGGATTGGTCTCAAGGAAAAGGGCGCGGATCAACGGCGACAACTCCTGCTGCAGCCTTCTGCATTCCCCCGTTTTCCCCTCCTCCCAAAGCCGGAAAAGAAGCTGCGTCTCATAGGGCAGCAGATTCGAGACCACCGAAATCGCGCCGCTTGCCCCCACCGAAAGCATCGGCAGGATCAGCTCGTCGCAGCCGGAATAGACCGCCATCCGCCCCTCCGTCGCCTCCGTCAGCGCCGCGGCCAGTTCGACCCTGCCGGAGGCCTCCTTGACGCTGAAATCCCCGCCGCTCTCCGCCAGCGTCCGGAAGACCCGCAGGGAGATATCGCAGCCGGTCCGCGAGGGAACGTTATAGAGGATGACCGGCTTGCCGGCCGCCTCCCCGATCGTGAGAAAATGGCGGATCAGGCCCTCCTCCGTCGGGCGGTTATAATAGGGCGCGACCGCCAGCACCGCGTCCGCCCCTTCCCTGACGGCTTCCGCCGAGCAGTGCGCCGAGGCTGCGGTATCGTTGCTCCCCGTCCCCGCAATGATCGGGATCCGTCCCCCGACCGCCTCCGCTGCGGCAGAGACGCATCGGAGCTTCTCGTCCGCGCCCAGGGTCGGCGCCTCCCCCGTCGTACCGCAGACGACGAGCGCGGCAATGCCCCGATCCGCCTGATACGCCGCCAGCCGCTTCAGCGCTGCCGTATCGACCCTCCCTTCCCGAAAAGGCGTGATCAGCGCCGTGGCTATGCCGCGAAACAATTCTGTACCCATGCTCATCCCTCCTTATTCTCCCGCGCATCGGTCATCATGGGCTGCCGACCGTCGGAATCGGATTTTTTGTGCCGAAATATTGAAATCGCGGAAGTTATGTACTATAATATTCTTTAACACGATTGAATTCCGGGGGAATACGATGATATGATCACCAACCAACTGACCGAAACGGCGCTCACTACCAAGGATTTTACCTATGAGCTGCCGCAGGAGCTGATCGCCCAGACCCCTGCCGAGCCGCGGGATTCCTCCCGCCTGCTGGTGCTGCACCGTGCCACCGGGGAAACCGAGCATCGCATCTTCCGCGACGTCATCGACTATCTTCAGCCCGGCGACGTGCTGGTCATCAACGACAGCAAGGTCATCCCCGCCCGCCTTTGGGGGATAAAGGAGGACAGCGGCATCACGATCGAGGTGGTGCTTCTCCGCTCCCGCGGGCTTGACGTCTGGGAGGTTCTCACCCGTCCCGGCCGCCGCTGTAAGCCCGGTACTGTCATTCTATTCGGGGACGGGCTTCTCCGTGCGGAGGTTCTTCAGACCGTCGAGGGCGGCAACCGTCTTGTCCGCTTTTCCTATGAGGGGGACAATCTCTTCTCGATCCTCGACCGCGTCGGACAGATGCCCCTTCCTCCCTATATCACGGAAAAGCTCCGCGACAAAAACCGATACCAGACCGTCTATGCGCGGGAAGAAGGCTCGGCTGCCGCGCCGACGGCAGGCCTCCACTTCACGGAGGAGCTGCTCGACCGCATCCGCGAAAAGGGCGTGGTGATCGCACCGGTCATGCTTCATGTCGGGCTCGGCACGTTCCGTCCCGTCAAGGAGGAGCAGATCGCCGATCATCAGATGCATTCCGAGTTCATCTCGGTCAGCCGGGAGAGTGCCGATCTGATCAATCACCGAAAGGGACGCGTCATCGCCGTCGGCACGACTTCCTGCCGCGTTCTGGAGAGCGTCTCCGACGAAAACGGGATCGTACACCCCGTGACCGATGACACCCGCATCTTCATCTATCCCGGCTATCGCTTCAAGATCACCGATGCCCTCATCACAAACTTCCACCTTCCCGAAAGCACGCTGCTGATGCTGGTCTCGGCCCTTTCCGACCGGGAAACGATCCTCCGCGTCTATCGGGAGGCGGTGGAAAACCGCTATCGCTTCTTCTCCTTCGGAGATGCCATGCTGATTCTGTGAAGGCGCCCCCGGAAGCGCCTCCCCGCCTCGCGCTTCTGCCGCCCCGGTTTCCCGTTCTGCGGCTTCCGTCCCGTTTTTTCCCGAGGCTGCGCCTCCCCCAAGCGGGGAAATGCCCGTCTGTCCCCACGACGCTCCCCGCCCCTGCCCGAAAAAATCCTCGAAAGGACCTGCCATGAAGCTCACTCCCATCCGCCCCGATCCCGCCGATTTCCCCGAAGCGCTCCGCCCTCTTTTCCGAGGCACCCCGGTCTTTGACAGCTCCTCCTCGCCGGAAGCGCGGGTCTGTTACCTTGACCGTGAGGGAGGGCTGTTTCTCAAATCCGCGCCATCCGGCTCCCTCGCCAAGGAAGCCGCCATGACCACCTATCTTCACCGAAAGGGTCTGGCCGCGCAGGTGCTGTGCTATCTGACGGAGGAGCGGGACTGGCTTCTCACCTCCCGTCTGGCGGGCGTCGACGGCGTCCATCCCGACAGCCTCCGCGATCCCCGCCGTCTCTGCGACGCGGCCGCCGAGGCGCTCCGCCTCCTTCACGAGACCGATCGTAGCGGCTGTCCCGTGCCGAACCGCACCGCCGACTATTTTGCCGATGTGTCGCGGGGCTATGCGGCAGGACGATACGATCCCTCCTTCCCTGCCTTTTTCGGAAAGCCCCTCTCCCGCGAGGAGGCATGGCGGACGGTGACCGCCTGCAGAGAACGGTTTTCCGCCGACACGCTCCTCCACGGCGACTACTGCCTGCCGAATCTCATCCTGCGGGGCGGTCGGGTGGTCGGCTTTATCGATCTCGGAAACGGCGGCGTGGGAGACCGCCACATCGATCTCTTCTGGGGAATCCAGACGTTTGTATTTAATCTGAAAACCGATGCGTACACCGATCGGTTTCTCGACGCATACGGGCGGGATCGGGTAGAGGAGGAGCTGCTGCGCGCCGTCGCCGCCGCAGAGGCCTTCGGCTGAATGCGCCGCCCCCTCACGCCGTTGGACGGCACCCCCTTCCGCACATCCATTCCCCGTTTGACAATATCCGATATCTCACAGCACTTCTCCGTTTGACGGCATTCGCTGCCGCACATCCGTTCCCCGTTTGACGATATCGCTTCCGCGTATTCCCCGCATCGCTTGCCGGGGCAGCCGACGCGGAGCCGGACCAAGCGTCCCCCCCTTCCTCCGAGTTTCTTTCCGAAAGGAGTCTCCATGTCAGAAGACAAGATACGATTCATCGCCGTAGTCGGCCCGACCGCCTCCGGGAAAACCGAGCTGGCCGTCTCCCTCGCAGAGGCGCTGGACGGCGAAGTCCTCTCCTGCGATTCCATGCAGATCTACCGCGGTATGGACATCGGCACCGCAAAGCCCACCCCTGCCGAGCGCCGCGGCATTCCCCATCATCTGATCGACATCGTCGACCCAGATGCCCCCTTTTCCTGCGCCGACTACAAGCGTCTGGCGGAACAGACCCTGCGGGAGGTGGCGGCGAGGGGAAAAACCCCTGTTTTCTGCGGCGGTACGGGCCTTTATCTCGACGCCGTCATCTCAGTCGCCTCCTTTTCCCCCGAAATCCCCGATGGGGTCCGACAGGAGCTCAACGCCCTCTCCCCGGAGCTTTTGTGGGAGGAGCTTTGCCGCGTCGATCCCGAAGCCGCCGCCAAAACGCACCGGAACAATCGCAAGCGGGTCATCCGCGCCCTGGAAATCTACCGCGGCACCGGCAAAACCAAGACGGAGTGGGATCGCCTCTCCCGCCTTGCCCCCTCCCCCTATGAGCCGCTTCTCATCGGACCGGATTTTCTCGACCGCAGCCTTCTCTACCGCCGCATTGACGACCGGGTCGATCAGATGCTCCGACTCGGACTGCTCGAGGAGGCCGCTGCGCTGAATCTCGACCGCCGCTCGACGGCGGCACAGGCCATCGGCTACAAGGAGCTTTATCTCTACCTTGACGGCGCGCTCGATCTCGACTCCGCCGTGGCGCTTCTGAAAAAAAACACGCGGAACTATGCCAAGCGGCAGCTTACCTGGTTCCGGCGCTACCCCTCCCTCCGCCGCTTCTACCGCGACGCTCCCGACAGCGGGGATAATTTTAAAAATATTGTAAACATTGCCGAAAGGCACTTAACCTGTCCCCCGCGCCGTGCTATACTGGAATAAGAAACGGAGCGGGGAGGAAGGATTCGCAAATGGATATTCAATACCTGAAGCATATCGGAAAATATGTCATCTCGGTGCTGCTTTCCGTCATCCTGATCGCCTACATCCTCTACCATATGTCGGGCGGCTTCCGCAAGGACATCGAGACCGTTCCCGCCTCTCTCGTCGAGCAGGAGGAGCTTCTCACCGTCGGCGCCGTGCTGATGCGGAACGAAACGGTTCTCTATTCCCCGCTTGAGGGCGACGTCAACTATCTCTATGAAGACGGCGACCGCCTTCCGATCCGCACCACCGTAGCCGAAATCTATCCCGGCTCCTCCGACATCATCCAGCGCATCATCTCCCTCGACAAGCAGATCCGCCTTCTCGAAAGCAGCAATATGAGCGACACCGAGAAGCGAACCGACACCGCCTCCACCGACAAGCTCATCTGGAAGAACCTCTACGATTTCTTCCGTGAAGCCGGCGAGGGGGAGGCGGCGGCCGCCGCCTCCCTCTCCGATCAGATCCTCATCCAGCTCAACCGCCGTAAGATCATCGTAGGCAGCGTGACCGGCTATAACGAGGAGATCAAGCGCCTCCGCGACGAAAAGGATCGCCTCACCTCCCAGCTCACCGGCGCCGTCGCCTCCGTCTCCACCGAGAGCGCCGGCTATTTCTACAGCGCTGCCGACGGCTATGAGAATATCTTCTCCAGCCGCGGGATCGACACCCTCACCTACCGCGAATTCCTCACAATGAAGCAGACCCCCGCCGAAGATTTCTCCGGCACAGGCAAGGGCTTCCCGATCGGCAAGCTGGTCACCGATTATATCTGGTACACCGCCTGCGAGGTGCCAACGGACGAGCTGCATAATTTCGACACGGGCTCCTTCTATGACGTGAAGTTTCCCTATAACGACGGCGTGAGCATCCGCATGAATCTCAGCCGCATCCTCTCGGAGATCGGATCGGATACCGCCGTTCTGATCTTCCGCGCCGACGTTCTCCCCTCCGGTTTCAGTTATCTGCGGAACCAGACGGTGCAGATCGTCAAAAGCTCCTTCTCCGGCTACCGCGTACCGGTCTCGGCGGTTCACATCGAGGACGGAACGGAGGGCGTCTATATTCTGCGCGGCTCGCGCGTTGAGTTCCGAAAGATCGAGACGCTCTTCGAATACGACGGCTATTTCATCGTCAGGGAGCGCGACGAATCGGCGGAGGACAGAGTCGACTGGCTTGCCCAGAACGATTTCATCATTGTGAAAGGAAAGGATCTCTATGACGGAAAAATCATCGGCTGACGCCTCCCTTCCCTCCCCGGAACGGATGCAGGCCGTCCGGGAAAACCTCGAGCGAATTTTCGCCGCCGCGCGGCCGGCAGGCGTCACGGTGATGGCGGCGACCAAAACCGTCTCCCCTGCGCTGATCAATCATGCCCTCTCCTGCGGCTTGACCGATATCGGGGAGAACCGCGTCCAGGAGCTGCTGTCCAAGTACGACAGCCTCCGCCTTGACGGCGTCAATCTCCATTTCATCGGCACGCTTCAGCCGAATAAAGTCAAATATCTGATCGGGAAGGTCTGCCTCATTCACTCCCTCGACAGCGTCAGACTTGCAGACGAGATCTCCCGCCGCTCCGCCGCCGCGGGGCTGGTGACCGATACCCTCTGCGAGGTCAATATCGGAGAGGAGGCCGCCAAGGGCGGCATACCGGAGGCTCAGACGGAGGATTTCCTCCGCACCGTCTCCTCCCGCGAGGGGCTTCGCGTCCGCGGTCTGATGGTCATCGGCCCGCACTGCGACGATCCAAACGACTACCGCCCCTTCTTTGAGAGAACGCGGGCACTGTACGACCGTCTCCGCCGCCTCGGTCTCTTCGGGGACGCCCCCATTCTCAGCATGGGAATGTCAGACAACTACGAGCTTGCCATCGAGTACGGCGCTACCCTGATCCGCCCCGGCAGCGCGATCTTCGGGCATCGTCTCTGACCGCC
>CALWTY010000067.1 GCA_944384585.1 uncultured Clostridia bacterium
ATCGTCGACCCGGGGCGGGGCGCTGCGCGGGGAGGATCGGCGAGGTTTCGCGAGGGGGCGATCGTAAGGCGGGAAAAATATTGTTTACGAATATTTATAAAAGTTATGGAAATTTTCATAAATCTGTGCTACAATAAAAGGGAATCCATCGAGAGCAAGGAGGCTGGGGCTTGAAAACAACGCATCGCCTGATCGGCGTTCTTCTGACACTGTCGGCGGTCGCCGCACTCTTCCGCGGCTTCCCCGGCGCGCTGACCGCCGCCGCGGCGGGGACAAACGAAGTCCTGCCCGGCGTGGACAGCCGCGTGCTGCTCCGCAGCCTCGATCTGCTGGAGGACGATTTCAACCGTCCGACCGTCGACTGGGAGGTGAGCGGCGCTTCCGCCGAGGCGGTAACCTCCCTTGACCGGCCGCCCTATTCCGTCTACGAGGGCAGCCGCTCCCTCCTCCTCACCGCCGAGCAGTATACCGCCGGCGACGCGATCACCCTGGAGCGGAAGCCGGAGCATTTCTCCTCCCCCGAGCAGTACGGGGTCTTCTCCGTTACCGTCTGGGCGCCCGAGTCTGCGGGAGAGGTGCTGCTCTCCCTCGGCATCTCCTCGCGGGGCGGCAGCTATTCCTCCGTCTCGCCCGTGGCGACGGGAAGCTGGCAGACGGTCTTCTTCGATCTCTCAAAGAGCGAACTGTCGGGGCGGGTCTCCTCCCTTGAGCTGTCGGTGACCTCCTCCGAGAGCGGCAGCTTCCGCTTCCTGATCGATCTCTGCGGCGCTTCCTCCGCTGCCGCCGCCGGACGCGCCCGCTATATGGCAGATTCCTATGCCGCCGTCGGCTGCACGCTGACCGAAAACCGCGGCGTTCTCTCGGCGGAGCTGACCGCCCCCGACGCATATCTGGAGGCGGCCGCGCCCTATGTCACCGATTTCAGCGGGGAGTCCGGCATCCGCGTCCGGCTGATCAACCGCTCCTCCTGCCGCTCCATCACCCTGACCTATACCTCCCTCAGCTCGCCGGAGTTTGACGGCTCGCTCTCCTATACCTGCCGCATCCCGGAGGGAAGCGGCGTGGTCTCCTGCACCTTCCCGATCCCGGAAGCCTATATCGGGAAATTCCGCCTCGTCTTCGACGGGTTCTGCTCCGGCAGCATCGAGCTGCTGTCGGTTTCCCCCGCCCTCAGCTACATCCTCCCCGACACCGTCGGAGAGGTCACCGACTGTCTGGTGAGCAGCGATCGGAAGAATATCGTCGTCAAGGGGCAGCTCGATCCCGAGGAGGCGGCGCGCTACGCCGACAGCTCGCTCTATCTCTATGAGCTGGAGCTTTGGGAGGAGGCGGGCGCCGTCTCGACGGAGCGCACCGCCATCGCCATCACGCGCCTCAGCGGTTCCGGCTTCTCCTTCTCGCTTCCCCTCTCGTCCCAGCGGCGGGAGCTGTACAAAAAATACGCCGTCTTCGTCTATTACGCCGACAGCCTCGTGCAGGTCGGAAGCCCCGTCTCGGTCACCAATCCCGAGGCGCTGTCGGGCGACCGTCTCGATTTTTCCTCCTCCTCGATCAAGGGGAGCTACCCGACGCCCGCCTCCCCCGTCCTCGACGGGATCGCGCATACCGCCGTCGAGATCCGCCTCGAGGAGCTGATGACGCTGGGCGTGACGGGCATCCTGACGCATACCGCGGGAGATGTCACCTGCACCCTCGACGCGGCGTATGTCGAGGAGCTTGACCGCCTGATGAGCCTCTATCAGCGCTGCGGGATCAGGGTCCAGTTCATCCTCCGCACCGGCTATTCCGACGATATCTCCCTCGACTCCGTCATCCGCCATCCGAATGCCTCCGGCGGGAGCAGCGCCGCCTTCAATACCGCAACGGCGGAGGGGATCGGCGCGCTGCGCGCCGTCTGCGATTTCCTCGCCGTGCGCTATGCCACCGCCTCCGGGGTCACGAGCAACGCCGAGGGCTTTGTCGTCGGCGCGGGGATCAACGATGCCGCCCGCTGCTACAATATGGGGGAGGCGACGCTGACCCAGCTCACCCGCTCCTATGCCGCCGCCTTCCGCACCGTCTATAACACCGTCCGCTCCGTTTCGTCGGAGGTCTCGGTCTATCTGCCGCTGACCGGGAAATGGTATTCTCATCTGACGGTCGGGCAGACCTCCTCCTTCGATGCGAGAACGATGCTGGAGGCCTTCGCCGCCTGCATCGCGGAGGGAGGGGACATCGGCTGGAAGCTGTCCTACGATCTCTACGAGGACCGTCCTCTGCTCTATTGGGAGGATCCTCATCCCGACCGCTCGGAGGAGACCGCCCGCCTTTCGGTTCCGAATCTGTCGGTGCTGACCGGCTTTCTCAAGCGGGAGGAGCTGCTGTTCAACGGCTCGCCCCGCAATATCATCCTGCTCCAGACCGAGCCGGAGACGCTGCGGGACGGAAACGAGCTGATCAGCCGTTCAGCGGACTTCGTCTGCTCCTATCTCCATCTGACAAGACGGGAATTTTCCACCGTCACCGCGCTGATCCCCGCCCATCCCGTCGATTACAACGACACCCTCCGCTGCCTCGATACCAACCGCTTCGAGGAGACGACGGCCTATGTGAGGGAGCTGGTCGGAGACGAGCTGTTTGACAGCCTGGTCGCCGCAGCCCCCGCCCCCGACCGCCTGGTCTTTGAGAACAAGGCCGTTACCGTCATTCCCTCGGCGGTCAAGGGGGAAACCGTGCTGTTCGGCTTCGGAGAGGACGAGGCGGGCTGGACCGCGCTCACCAACTGCGCCGCCCTCAAGGGCGGATCCTCCCTCGGAGACCGCAGCGGCCTTCTGAGCGTGCGCTTCTCGGCGGCGGACGGAGGGGAATACCGCTCGATCGATAACCGCTTTGAGCGGGCGATCGATCTGTCGGCGGTCGATTATATCGGCTTTGAGCTTCAGGCAGCAGTGCTGCCGGAGGGCGTGGAGACGCTTGAGGTCTCGGTGGTGCTGTGGTCGGGAGCAAGCCGTTCGGTCTCCTCCTGCACCGTCCCGGCGGGGACGCTGACGACGGTGATTGCCGATCTCACGGCGTTTCCGAAGCGCTCCTCCTGCGACAGGATGACGATCCTGATCCGCGGGGAGAACGGGGAGGATATCGGAGAGCCGACGGTACTGTTCGGCAGCATCCGCGCCATGTCGACCACCCGGACGGGGCAGGCTCTTGAGAGCGCCATCCGCCCCGGGGAGGAGGAGCTTGTCCCGACTGTCAGGCTGACGGTCGTGGCAGCGGCGGGAGGCGTGCTGCTTGCGGCAGCCGGCATTGAGCTGCTCCGCCTGCGGGCGAGAAGACGGCAGGGACGGGAGCCGTAAGGAACTGCGCAGGCGCGCCCGCGCCTGAGGCAGCGTTGTCAAATTCCGCAATACAGCCCTCCGGCAGGCGCCGGGGGACGATCGGAGGAAGTTATGATCAATTACAGCGACAAAGATAAGACCATTACCTTTTCGATCAAGGACGAAAAGGACATGGAGATCAAACGGGTGCTTCACGCCGTCTATTCGGCGCTGAGCGAGAAGGGATATAACCCGATCAATCAGATCGTCGGGTATATCCTCTCGGAGGACCCGACCTATATTACCAACTACAAGAACGCGAGAAGTCTCATCTGCAAGGTCGATCGGGACGATATTCTCAATGCGCTGGTGAGGAATTACCTTGATATCTGAACCGGCCTGTCTGACGATGGAGCGCTTCCTGCAGCGGGAGCGGAGGCGGACGGTCACCGTTCTCGGCTATTTCGACGGCGTTCACCGCGGGCATCGCGCCCTGCTTTCCGCCGCAAGGACGCTCTGCCGGGAGCAGGACGCCGGGCTTGTCGTCTGGACCTTTGATTCGCTGCCCGGGAAGGAGCTTCTGACGCCCCGCGCCCTGCGGGTCGGCTGGCTGCTGCACTACGGCGCGGAGACGGTGATCCTCGATTCCTTCGAGCGGGTGCGGGAGCTGTCTCCGGAGGCTTTTGTCGGACAGATTCTGGATCGCGCCCTCGGCTCGGTCGCCTGCGTCTGCGGCTACAATTATCATTTCGGCTTCGGAGGACGGGCGGACGCCTCCGAGCTGGAGCGCCTCTGCCGGCGGCAGGGCATCCTCTGCCGTACCGCGGGGGAGGTGCGCGGGGAGCTGGACGGGAGTCCGGTGACGATCTGCTCCACCCTGATCCGCCGCCTCGTCGCGGAGGGGAGACTCTCCGACGCCGCCTCCCTCCTCGGACATCCCTTCGCCTCCTGCGGCGAGGTCATCCACGGCCGCCGCTTCGGGCGCACCGCCGGGATGCCCACCGCCAATCAGCGTCCCCATCCCCATGCCGTCCTCCCGCCCGACGGCGTTTACGCCACCTTCTGCCGGATCGACGGGCGGTATTATCCCGCCGTGACCAATCTCGGCTGCCGCCCTACCTTCTTCGGAGAGGGCGAGCGCCTCTCCGAGACCCATGTCCTCGGCTATTCCGGGGATCTCTACGGAAAAGACCTTGCAGTCGGCTATCTTGCCCGCATCCGCGGGGAGAGGCGCTTCGATTCCCCGGAGGAGCTGGTGCGGGAGGTGGAGCGCAACAAGGAAACGGCAAGAGACCTTTTCTCGGCGCAGAGGGAGCGCCTTTCCCTCCCCGATCAACTCTGAAACAGGGTGCTTTTCATGAAGAACAAACGTCTATTTATCCTCCCGCTCCTGCTGGCGGCACTCCTGTCGGCGCTGACGCTGCCGACGGCGGCTGTCGAGCCCCCGCAGCTCAGCCACAGCAAGGCGGCGCTGATCTACTGTGTCGAGCCCGATACCGTCCTCTGGTCGGACAACGCCGACAGCACGCTCTATCCCGCCGCGCTGACCAAGCTGATGACCGCCGTGCTGGCGGCAGACAGCGTCACCGAGGGCAGGCTCACCCTCGACGGGCTTCTGACCGCCTCGGAGGCGGCGATCCGCGGGACGGAGGGCAATCATATCAGCCTGAAGGTCGGGGAAAAGCTCTCGCTGCGCGATCTGCTCGGCGCGATGGTCCTGGCGGGCGCAAACGATGCGGCGCTGGTGATCGCGGAGGCGGTCGGCGGCTCCGTCGGGCGGTTCGTCGAGATGATGAACGAAAAGGCCGCCGAGCTCGGCATGAAGGATACCGTCTTCACCAACCCGACGGGGCTGCATGACGATCGGATGGTCACCACCGCCGCCGATATGCTCCGCCTTGCCAAATATGCCGGCGGCAGCCAGTTCCTCCTCGATATCTGCTCCGCCATCCGCATCACCATCGACGCGACGGAGCAGTCGGCTCCCCGCTATCTCGGTACGCGGAATTATCTGCTCAGCACCCGCGTCAGCACCGATTATTACCTGCCTACCGCCAACGGCCTGATCTGCGGCTCGACCTACGAGGCCGGCTTCTGCATCATCGCAACGGCACAGCACGACGGACTCAATTACATCGCCGTCGTCCTCGGCGGCGACACCACCTCGCAGCTCGTCAAGCCTGCCGTCACCGAGCCCGACGAGAACGGGAATCCCGTCGTCGTCACGCCGGCGGAGTATAAGTATATCATGCAGGGGTTTCTTGAGGCTGCGCAGCTCCTGACGTGGGCGGATCGGAGCTACGGCTATATCAAGGCCGTCGACAGCTCCACCCCGATCTGCCAGGTCCCCGTCCGACTTGCGGCGGATGTCGACAGCGTGACGCTCCTCCCGGAGCGCCCCGTCGAGCTGTATGTGCCGGTCGATATCGATCGGGAGGAGATCGTCCTGCAGTGGACGCTGGAGGAGGAAACCCTGACTGCCCCGATCCCCGCCGGACAGCGCGTCGGTCTGCTGACCGTGACCTATCGGGGGGAGACGATCGGGGAGGTCCCCCTCGTTGTCAAGAGCAATATCGCCCAGAGCGGCGGGCTGACGGTCCTCGATCGGGTCGGGCAGCTTGCCTCCACGCCCTTTTTCAAGGTGCTGATCCTGACGATCGTGGTCGGGGCGGTGATCTATGTCTTCGCGACCGCCGTCTCGCGCTCAAGGAAGCGGGCTGCCGCCCGACGGGAGTTTATCAAAAAGCACCGATATCTCGGGAACGGGAAATAGAGAGGATGCCCCGCGCAGAATGCGCGGGGCTTTTCGATGGATGCGGATGCTGCGATCGGGCGGGTGCGCGTGGGGGCGGAGCGGCGGGATGACGCGGCGGACATGGTTGGCGCAGCCGACCCTGCCCCCGATAAAAGTTTGGGGGGGTTATCCAAAAATCCCCGCTGCGCGTTGTCCCGCGCTCCTCTGCGCGTTCATCCGCAAAAAAACCGAAAGCGGCAATTGACTATTTAGTCAATTCGTTGTACAACAATAGATATAGAAGAAACGGAGGGGCCAATGAACAAACCGAAACGAGACAATCACGACGGGATCGTGATGAAAAAGA
Organism: uncultured Clostridia bacterium; assembly: GCA_944384585.1. Taxonomy (GTDB): domain Bacteria; phylum Bacillota; class Clostridia; order Oscillospirales; family CAG-272; genus Colimorpha_A. The sequence goes on from CALWTY010000067.1 coordinate 6,395, forward strand.
GGGACTTGGTGATCGCGGCGATCCTTTTGCTGCTGCTGGTCGCGGGGGCGGTGATCCTGGGCATGAGCCTGAGCAAGCGCACGGAAAGCGGCCCGCCGGAACAGACGGACGGAGCGCTGCCGGAAATCGATTCCGCCGCCGAGAGCTGGCACGGCAGCCCGCTGCCCGATGAGGGCGGGGCGTCCGTCGGGATCAAGATCCCGGGATATCCCTCCATCACCCTGCCCGCCGATACCGGAACGGTGGAGGTGGCGCTGCTCAACCCGGAGGGCAATCCCTGCTATTTCACCTTCGAGCTGGCGCTGCGGGATTCGGGAGAGGTGCTGTATACCTCCAAGCTCGTCCCGCCGGGACAGGCGATCTATCAGATCACCCTGGCGCGCCCCCTTCCCGAAGGGGAATATAACGCCGTCATCCGGATCTCCACCGCTTCCCTGACGGATCTGACCCCGATGAACGGCGCAAACGTCGAAACGGTGCTGATCGTCCGGAAGTAACAGGACCGAAAGGCGGAAAACGATGAGATCAAACCATACCCTTGCCGTCCCCGCGCCCGTGCCGGCTCCCAATGCGCCGCACGGCGTTCCGCAGGGATTTCGAATGAAGGAGGAAACCATATGAACCGAACCCAACGTCTCCGGAACCGAATGATTCTGCCGGCGGCGCTCCTTACGGCCGTTGTCCTGCTGCTGTGCATCCCCGCCCTCCCGGCGGCGCAAGCCGCGACGCTCTCCTATACGGCACCGGGCGACAGCATCAGTACGGGATACGGGCTGGCCAATGCGGAACAGGAGGGCTTCGCGGCGCTGCTGGCAGAGGAGAAGGGCTATATCCTCTCCAACCATGCCGCAAACGGCAATACCGCGACAGGGCTCCGGGCGCAGCTTTACAACGAGGAGGGAAATGTCGCCCTCTCGGTGAAGTCCGCCGACGTCATCACCCTGACCGTCGGAGGAAACGATCTGATGGCGGTGTTGTATCAGGTCGTCGCGGATGAGTACAACCTCAGAAATCCGAACAGCGAGCCGATCACCGCCAAGGATGTGCCGGACCTGCTTCAGAAAGGCGACTTTTCCACCAAGCTCGCTGTGATCGGCGTCGTCATGGAGCTGCTCACCGAAGGGTCGCCGACATACATCCTCGAGAACGATGCCTTTATCGAAGCAGTGGCGGGCTACGGAGACACGCTGGAAGAGGTGACGGCTCAGATCAGAACGATGAACGAGGATGTCGTCCTCGTGATCGCCACGCAATACAATCCCTACAAGGAATTCAAGGATGTGAAGATCCGGATAACAGACCTTTCCCCCGTCTATTACGGCGTGGAGGCGGGGATCCTCCTGCTCAACGACGAAATCGTCAGGGTGGCAGAGAAGTAAGGCTGCATCGTGGCCGACGTCAAGGCGGCGTTTGACCTGTCGAAGGAGGATCTGGCGCTCGATCGGCCGCTGATCGTGGAAGACAATGTCAGCCTCTGCCTGAACGGCTGCACCCTCACCCCCTCCCGGAGCTACATCAGCAGCGCCATCGGCGCGGGAATCCCGTCGGACGGTGGACTGATCGAGACGAAGGGCGCGGGAGAGCTGCCCCTCTGCGACTGCAGCGAGGAAGGGGATGGAACGATCAACGCATCGAACGCGGCGATTCAGCTCCTTCCCGACGCGGCGATCCTGCATCACGGCGCCTCCGTCACCGTCTACGGCGGCACGATCGTCGCGGGAAATGAGCAGATGCCGATCGAGGTGACCGGGCAGAATGCCGATCTGACCCTCGTCAAGGGCAATCTCTTCGGAGACGGGGGCGACGCGGTGGAAAGCCTCTCGGGCGGAGACCTTACCGTCCTCGGAGGCCTTGTGCAGGGCGATATCCGCTGGAACGGCAAGACCCTCTCCATCACGGGAGGAAGCCTTCAGACCCTGTCGGTCGGCAAGTCCTGCATCGGTCTGCTCAGAGGCGTTGTGAATATTAAAGGCCCCGATTCCGGCGGCGCGGCGCTGTCGGTCTCCGGCGTGCTGACCGTCGAGGGAACCGCCATCGGAACCCCCCTCCTCGACACCGCAGTCGAGGTCGACGGGACGGGACGGCTGATCCTTTCCGGCAGCCCCAACATCATATGCAAAACGGAGGGCGTTGCGATCCGATTGACCGAGGTGACGGCTGCCTCGGCGGACAAGGCGCATCTCTCCTTTGATCAATACACCGGCAGCCGCCTTTCGGTGGCGATCGCCGGCGCTGAAAACGGGGAATATCTCCTGGGAGGCGTTACCGGGAAGGCGGAGGACGCCGACGACAAATGCACGATCCTCGGCATCCCCTCCGGACACCGCCTCATCTATGACGAGACGGGCGACGGTATCCGCCCGGCGACCGACCTGCTGGTCGGAGAAGGCAGCGCCGATCAGCCCTATCTCATCGGCAGTGCAGCGGAGCTGCGGGAGTTTGCCGATCGGGTCAATGGCGGGGAATACGACGCGCACGCGATCCTGAACGCCAATATCGATCTCAATCCCGGCATGAGTTTTGCCGCCGACGGCAGCGTGACGGGGGAAGGCGTTGCGCAGCAATGGACGCCGATCGGCAACGGTTCCCATCCCTATACCGGCAAGTTTGACGGCAAGGGCTACACCGTCCGAGGGCTGTATATCGTCTCGGAGAACAGCCGTGTCGGGCTGTTCGGCATGATCAGGAATGCGACCGTTTCCAACCTCTCCCCGGAAAACGGCTATGTGAAGGGAACGACGTATGTCGGAAGCATTGCCGGCTCTTTCAGCGGGGCCATCGCGAACTGCCAAAGCAGTATCTTTGTCACGGGAACGGATGGCGTCGGAGGCTTGGTCGGCGAATGCGGCTACACCGGCAGCCTGACCGGCTGCCGGAACAGAGGCGATGTCAAAGGAGAAAACGGCGTCGGCGGCATTGCGGGAATCTCCGAGGCAACGATCTACGGCTGCTTCAACCTCGGGACAATCGAGGGCAGGAACCGGGTCGGCGG
>CALWTY010000068.1 GCA_944384585.1 uncultured Clostridia bacterium
ATGCAATCTGATTCTGATCTTCTTCATTGTGAAGCGCTTTCTCTTCAAGCCGGTGAGCCGTGTGTTTGCGGAGCGGGAGCAGGCGGTGAATAAGGTTTATTCCGATGCCGAAGCCCTCCGCGCCGAGGCGGACGAGAGAAAACGGGAATATGAGAAAAAACTTTCCGCCGCCGAGGATGAGGCCGGGAGCATCATTCGCTCCGCCAACGAGCGTGCAAACAAAGCGGGCAGCGAGCTGATAGCCGAAGCAAACCGGAAAGCCGCAGCCATTCTGAAAAAAGCCGATGAAGACATTGCCTTTGAAAAAAAGAAGGCGGTGAACGAGATCAAGGACGAGATCTCCGGTCTCTCCCTGGATATTGCAGAAAAGATGATCGGCCGTGAGCTTCGGGAGGAAGATCACCGTGCGCTCATTGACGGCTTTATCGACGGGATCGGCCAATAAGAGCCGACTTCCCACTCACCCCGGCCGGCTCCCGCCGCAGAATCGACAAACCGACATTATATTGAAAAACCGTATGGGTGGCTGTCTCCATATCTGATACAAGAATCCTGCAAACAAATCCGAGTGGGGACTGAAAATGGTACGAATGAACGATTTTTCAAAGAAATTCTTGGAAAAATGTCTGCCGGACTAAATATATCAAAGGCAACTCACGAGAATGACATATCAGACCCACTCGGCGATTTAACAGATTTCAAAGGGTCCGCTCCCCCCGGATTATTATGATTACAACGACTCAGGGCGTGAAGCGCAGAAGAATTATGATGATATTGACTTGTGAGCTGAAGAGGACAAAGAGTCTTAAGAGAACAAGGAGGCGTCTAAATGGAAACAAATGTTTCATCGGCCGACCGTATCATTGAAAAAGACCATGTCATTCCAATGCATAAGGAATACGCAAAGGCGCTTTACGAGCTGTCCGACGAGGAGGGGCTCCAGGCGGAGTTCCTCGGGGAGCTTCGCCTGCTTGAAGGGATCATCGTGGATCACCCCGGTCTGATCACGCTGCTTGCCGCCCCCAATATTTCGAAGCGTGAGCGCTGCGAGGTCATCGACAGGGCTTTTTCGGGGCGCTGTCACGAGTATATCTGTTCCTTCATGAAGCTGATGTGCTGCCGCGGCTACGCACGCGCCATCCTTCCCTGCTTTGCCGAGTACCGTCGGCTTTGGTACGAACGAAGCGGCATTGCCGTTGCCGAGGTGCGCTCCGCCGTGGCGCTGACCACGGAGGAGAAAAATGCGCTCCATCAAAAGCTGGAGGCGCATACCGGAAAATCGGTCGAGATGCACTGCACCGTCGATCCCTCCCTGATCGGCGGCGTGTCGGTTACCGTTGACGGACAGCTTCTGGAGGGAAGCGTCAGGTCGCGTCTTTCGACGCTGCGGGAATCGCTTCTCGGAAAAACCCTGTAAGGCGGGGCTCAGGCTCCGTTCCCGAAATCTCATTGAAGGTCTGGTGATGATGATGAATCTTAATCCCGATGAAATCAGCAGCATTATAAAATCCGAAATCAAGCATTTCCGAAATAAAACCGAACAGGCGGAGATCGGCACCGTCATTCTGGTAGGGGACGGTATCGCCAAAGCGCACGGCCTTGATCTCTGCATGGCGAACGAGCTGCTGGAGTTCGAAGGCGGCGCGCTCGGCATGGCGCAAAACCTGGAGGAAGACTGCGTCTCCATCGCGATCCTCAGCAGCGACGAGCAGATCAGAGAAGGAACGGTCGTCAAGCGAACCGGCCGCGTCGTCAGCGTCCCGGTGGGCGACGCCATGCTCGGGCGTGTCGTCAATGCTCTCGGAAAGCCGATTGACGGACTTGGTCCGATCTTCACCGATACCACCCGCCCCATCGAATCGGAAGCACCCGGCATCATCAAACGGAAAAGCGTCAAGGTTCCGCTTCAGACCGGAATCAAGGCGATTGACAGCATGATCCCCATCGGACGGGGACAGCGGGAGCTGATCATCGGAGACCGTCAGACCGGAAAAACGACGCTCGCCGTCGATACCATCATCAATCAGAAGGATACCGGCGTTCTCTGCGTCTATGTTGCCATCGGTCAGAAGAATTCCACTGTCGCTCAGATCTCCGAGACCCTTCGGGATGCAGGGGCGCTTGACTATACCGTCATCGTCTCCGCGACCGCCTCCGAAACCGCGCCGGTGCAATATATCGCTCCCTACACCGGCTGTGCCATTGCCGAATACTTCATGGAGCAGGGCAAGGACGTGCTGATCGTGTACGACGATCTGAGCAAGCACGCCGTCGCCTACCGCGCCCTGTCCCTGCTGATCCGCCGCCCGCCGGGTCGGGAGGCCTACCCCGGTGATGTCTTCTACCTCCATTCCCGTCTCCTTGAACGCGCTGCCCGCGTTGCCCCGGAGTACGGCGGCGGCAGCATCACCGCACTGCCGATCATCGAAACGCAGGCCGGCGACGTTTCCGCCTATATCCCGACCAACGTCATTTCCATCACGGACGGTCAGATCTTCCTTGAAACCGAGCTGTTCCATGCAGGAATTCTTCCTGCCGTCAATCCCGGCATCTCGGTCAGCCGCGTCGGCGGCAATGCGCAGGTCAAAGCAATGAAAAAAGTTGCGGGCCCGCTCAAGCTCCTCTATTCCCAGTTCCGGGAGCTTCAGAATTTCGCCCAGTTCGGGTCGGATCTTGATTCCGACACCAAGCAGCGGCTGGCACAGGGCGAGCGGATCGTCGAAATCCTCAAGCAGGACAAAAGCACACCCGTCCCCGTCGGCTGCCAGGTCGCCCTCATCTACGCGGCGGTCAACAATTTCCTTACCGAGATCCCCGTGGAGCAGGTCAAGCGCTATGAGACGGCGCTGTATTCTCACTTTGAGGTGCATCACGCCGAGCTGCTGAAGCGCTTTGCCGACGGGTTTTATGAGGAAGAGGACCGAAGAGAGCTGGAGGAGGCTCTTTCGGAATTCACCAACCTTTTTTTGTCCGATCCCGGACTTCTTTCGTGAGGGACTGACATGGCTGCCGATATCAAAGCGATCCGAACCCGCATCAAAAGCATCGATTCGACGCTGCACGTCACCAAGGCCATGCAGCTGGTCGCATCCTCCAAAATCAGACGGGCTGCTGCGGCGGCTCAGGGAGCGTCGCAATATGCCGACGCCATGTCGGGGGCAATGCGAGGGATGCTTTCTCCCGAAAACGCCCGCTCCCGCTACTTTTCCCCTCCGAAAACGGGAGTTGCCTGCCTGGTGGTCATCGCCGGAGACAGAGGCCTTGCGGGAGGCTATAACGCCAATATCATTCGTCTTCTTCAAGAGGAGGCGCGGGATCGGAAGACCCTCGTTCTCCCGATCGGAAATCGGATTGTCGAATACTGCCAACGGCACGGCTATTCCCTGATCTCCTCCGATTTCCGCTCCTCCGAAACCGTCTCCGACAGCGAGCTTCGACAGCTTTCCGACCGCCTGATCGGCTTGTATTGTCAGAACGAATTCGATTCCCTCAAGCTCCTGTCGACTAAACCCGTCAATGTGCTGAGTCAGCTCCCGCAAGTTCAAACGATTCTCCCGCTCCGTGCCGAAGGAAAAGGAAATCCGCGCATCGTCTTCGAGCCAGACGGCATGACGGTGCTGGAGCAAGTCATGCCGGACTATCTGACCGCGCGTCTCTGTGCCGCCGTCAGAAGCAGCTTTCTTGCCGAGCTGTACGCAAGAAGAAATTCCATGGACTCCGCCACCAAGAACGCAGAGGATATGATCGACAACCTGAGTCTGCAGTACAACCGTGCGCGGCAGAGCTCTATCACCCGGGAAATCACCGAGATTGTCGCGGGCGCGGAAAAATAACTGGAATGGGAGGCAACCCCAATGAATCAAGATACGACAGGCCGCAGCGTCGGTAAAATCACGCAGGTCATCGGACCGGTGGTCGATGTCCGGTTCCGGGAGGGCGAGCTGCCGCGGCTGCAGAATGCCCTGCTGATCGAAAGCGGAGGCAGACAACTGACCGTCGAGGTGGCACAGCATATCGGGGACAATGTCGTCCGCTGCATCTCCATGAGCAGCACCGACGGCCTTGTCAGAGGGACGGAGGTTCTCGATACCGGCCGACCGATCCATGTCCCGGTCGGCAGACAGACCCTCGGCAGAATATTCAACGTTCTCGGAGAGCCCGTCGACGAACAGCCCGCTCCCGTTGACTGCGAGCGCTGGGATATCCACCGCGCTCCCCCCTCCTATGAGGAGCAGGCGGCATCCGCTGAGATCCTTGAGACCGGGATCAAGGTCATCGATCTGATCTGCCCCTACTGCAAGGGAGGAAAGATCGGGCTCTTCGGCGGCGCGGGCGTCGGAAAAACCGTCCTGATCATGGAACTGATCAACAATATCGCCACCCGTCACGGCGGCATTTCGGTCTTCACCGGCGTCGGAGAGCGTACGCGCGAGGGGAACGATCTTTACAATGAAATGAAGGAGTCGGGCGTTCTGTCCAAAACGGCGCTCGTCTACGGTCAGATGAACGAGCCGCCCGGAGCGCGGATGCGGGTCGGGCTGTCGGGACTGACCATGGCAGAATATTTCCGCGACAAGGAGGGGCAGGACGTGCTGCTCTTCATCGATAACATTTTCCGTTTCACCCAAGCGGGCAGCGAGGTGTCCGCGCTCCTCGGCAGAATGCCCTCCGCCGTCGGATATCAGCCCACTCTCGCAACCGAGATGGGAGCGCTTCAGGAGCGGATCACCTCCACCAAGCGGGGATCGATCACCTCGGTTCAGGCGGTCTATGTCCCTGCCGACGACCTTACGGACCCTGCCCCCGCCACCACTTTTGCCCATCTCGACGCGACGACGGTTCTCAGCCGCGCCATTGCCTCCCAGGGCATTTACCCCGCCGTCGATCCGCTGAATTCCACCAGCCGCATGCTCTCCCCCGACATTGTCGGCGCGGAGCATTACCGTGTCGCCAAAGAGGTTCAGCGCCTGCTTCAGCGCTACAATGAGCTGCAGGACATCATTGCGATCATGGGAATGGATGAACTGAGCGAGGAGGACAAGCTGACGGTCTCGCGGGCAAGAAAGGTTCAGCGTTATCTCTCCCAGGCGCTCCATGTCTCGGAGCAGTACAACGGCTTCCCCGGTCAGTATGTGCCTCTCAGCGAAACGATCCGCGGCTTTGCCGAGATCGTCGACGGAAAGCACGATGACCTGCCGGAATCGGCGTTTCTCTATGTCGGCTCTGTCGAGGAAGCAGTCGAAAAGGCGAAACAGCGGGAGTCTGTCTGAGTTATTTCGGACAGCTTCCTCAAGCCAGGAAAGGTATGAGCTATGCAGGAGTATCAACTCAGAATTGCAACTCCCGCCGGCATCGTGTATGACGGCCCGGCGCACTTTCTGTCGTTAAGAGGCGCGGCGGGCGATCTTGCGATCATGGCGGGGCATATCCCCTTTGTGACAAGCGTCAAACCCGGGCGCTGCAAGCTTCGTCTCCCCGATGAAACGGAGCGGATCGGGGAATGCAGCGGCGGAATGCTGACGGTCGGGCAGGATCGCGTCAGCCTCCTCACCTCCGCCTTCCGATGGGAGACAGAGAAAACCGCCCCTTCCGAACCGTGACAGTCCGCGCTCTTCTTACGAAGTACTTTTATTAAATCAAAAGACTAACGAGGATTTCGTTAGTCTTTTTCCGTTAATTCAGGAAATAGTCGCAGAAGATAAAGGCGGTTTGCCGGGGCTTCTCCCGTCAACCCTCCCCCGTCAGCGTGACCGCCGTGAAGGAATGCCTGACGGCGGGCAAAAAGACCCGCAGCATATCCTCCGTCGACATGACGATGCTGGAGGTGTTTTCGCAGGGGTGGCAGGCAAAGCGGGACAAAAGCAGAAGGTCAGAGTCGATCAGCAGTCGGACCCGGTTTTCCCTGTCGTTCATCAGCGCCATCACCGTCGCCGCGCCCGGATATACGTCAAGCAGCTCCGCCATCTTCTCCCCGCTTCCGAAGGAGAGGCGAGAACAACCGAGCTGGTGCGATAGCTCCTTGGTTTTGAAGGGCTTTTCTCCGGGCATCAGAAGCAGATAGAAATCGGTCTGTTGACGGTTGCAAAGAAATAGATTCTTACAGATGCCGACGCCGAGGATCGTGTCGATCCCACGGCATTCCTCCATCGTTGCGGTATGGGGATGATCGACACGCTTATAGGAAATACCGAGCGCGTCGAGGAGATCATATACGCGAAGCTCACGCTCGCTTCGACCGGCAGGATCGGCCGGGCGTCCCGGTTCCGCTTCGCTCACACTTCCCATGAAGGAACGGGAAGCATTATCGTGAATAAATTTCGACGTCGGGACGATTCCGGCGGAAGGGAGGACAGGTTCAGCCGCACTTCCCTCCGATCCCGTGGCATCGCCTCCGTCGGCTCTATCGGCAACAGAGGCGGCTCTATCGGCAACAGAGGCGGTTCTATCGGATTCGGGGGCGGTCCTATCCGGTTCCGGGATGATTCTATCGGATTCCGGGGTCATGATTTGCATATCGATTCTCCTTGTAAGGCTCTGTGATGCGGGGAATAGATCCGTTGCAACGACGGTTTTTTCTCCATTCCGCCGGTGAGCGGCGATTTTTCTGATAAAATTGGCGGTAAAAATGGGAATAGTGCCGATATCCGCACTGCTCGGCAATCTCCCCGACCGTAAGGGAGGTGACCTCCAGCAAATACTCCGCCCGTTTCAGTCTGGCAAGGTTGAGAAAGCGGATCGGGGTCATGCCGCAGGCATCGTTCAGAAGACGAATGACATAATTCTTACTGAAATGAAAGCGGTCGGCAATTCCGGACAGCGACAGCGGCTCCGAGCAATGCTCCGTGATATAGTGAAGGATTTTCTCCGCCTCGCTCCCCGGCTCGCTTCCGCGGAAGAGGCGGGTCAGAATCCGATACAGGGCAGCAGTCGGTTCTACCTTCGGCCCGTCTCCGTGAGCAAGGCGGTCGGTTTCCTCGATCAGCGGCATCATGCCGTCGCAGGAGAATCGCCCGCGATGCGGAAGAACATGAGGCAGACTCACGTCCGCCCATTCTCCGCAGAAATGGACGTACAGGTAGCGCGGCGAATCGCTTGGCACCTCGCCTCTTTGTCGTCCTCCTGCGTGCTGAATGTAGTATTCCCCCGCCCTGACCTCGAAGGGAACGCCGTCCTCGCTGAAGCGAAGGCATCCGTCGAAAACCAGAAGCAGCACGTCCTCCCCTATGATTCTGTCAATATGCTTCTCTCCCTCCGAAAAGAAGCGAAGTGAAGCATGCAGATAACGGATCGGGCAATCAAGCGCGATTCCTTTCATTTCTTCCCCCCGTCACGTCGCTTACGATTGGAAATATGATAGCATAATTGTGTGAAATTGTCAATATAAATACAAACGCTGTCAATTGCGAGCGAAATGATTCTCGTGATATAATGAACCTATAAAACATCGGAAGGAGGGCGGCGTTTGCCGCGTTACGGAATGAAATACGAATTCTTCACCTCGAAGGAGCTTCGTCCGCTGGGATGGCTGAAGCGACAGCTCGAGATAGAAGCGGAGGGGCTTTTCGGAAATCTTGACAAAATATGGCCGGATGTACGGGACAGCGGCTGGATCGGCGGCAGACGGGAGGGATGGGAACGCGTTCCCTACTGGCTCGACGGCTTCATTCCCCTTGCCGCGCTGTTGGATGACGAAAATATGAAGGCACGCGCCAAGCGCTATATGGACGCGATCCTTGCCGCGCAGCAGCCTGACGGCTGGCTCTGCCCCTGCAGCGAGGAGGAGCGCGCCGATTACGATCCATGGGGGATTTTGCTGATCTGCAAGGTGCTGACCGTTTACTATGACTGCTTCCGGGACGAGCGCGTTCCGGAAGCGCTCTACCGCACCATGAAGAACTTCGCGCAGCTTCTGAAGAACGGGAGCATCAAGCTCTTCGGGTGGGGGAAATTCCGCTGGTTTGAGGGCTTTATCGGGCTGAATTTCCTTCGCAGACGATACTCCGATGCCTGGATTTCAGAGCTTGCGGAAACGCTGAAGCGGGAAGGCGCCTGCTACCGTGATTATATGGCGCGATGGAAGCGTCCGATGAACCAATGGACGATGGAAACCCATGTTGTCAATCTTGCAATGATGCTCAAAAGCGAGGCAGTGAGCTGCGATTTGCTCGGTCTTCCCTACACCGATGAGGCGGAGGAACTCCTTGACGTGCTGACTGCCTGCAACGGAACGCCGACCGGACTTTTCACGGGAGATGAATGCCTGTCGGGGCTGAGCCCCATCCAGGGTACGGAGCTTTGCGCCGTCGTCGAGCTGATGTACTCCTATGAGCTGCTGTATGCCTTTACTGGAGATCCGAAATGGGCGGAGCGATTGGAGCGGGTGGCCTTCAATGCTCTCCCCGCCACGATCAGCGACGATATGTGGGCGCATCAGTATGTTCAGATGAGCAATCAGATCAGCTGTCGGAAATTTCCCGGGAAATCCGTCTTCCGCACCAATAACAGCGAGGCGCATCTCTTCGGACTCGAGCCGAATTACGGCTGCTGTACCGCAAATTTCGGGCAGGGATGGCCGAAGCTGGCGCTCTCCTGTTTCCTGCACGATGGCGATACGATCGAAAGTGTGATTCCGATTCCCTGCGAACTGAATGACGGGCAGCGGCAGATCCGCCTTGTTACCGATTATCCCTTTGAAAATACCCTTCATTACGAAATCCGGACCGATCGCGACTTCCGTTTTCGAATCCGAGTTCCCTCCTTTGCCGTCCGTCTGCGAGTCGACGGCGTTCCCGTCGATACCGCGTCACTCTGCTTTGAGATCCCTGCGGGATGCGAACGGACTATCGAGGTTTCCTTTGAGGTCGAGCCGATCTGCGAACCGAGGCCGAACCGACTGACCGCCGTCCGCTGCGGTTCTCTGATCTTTTCCCTTCCCATTCAATTTGAAGAGAAGCGGATTGAATACGAGCGAAACGGCGTGGTGCGAAAATTCCCTTACTGCGATTATGAATACCGACCGACATCCGAATGGCGTTACGCCTACTGTGATAAGCCCATGACCGTGATCTATCGCGGAATCGGGGATGTACCGTTTTCCTCGCAAAATCCCCCCTGCGTCCTCCGCGCTGCGGTGCGGCGTATTGATTGGGACTACGAGGACGGCTACGACAGCGTCTGTGCCAAAGCGCCCTCCGATGTCACTCCAATGGCGGAAGCGGAGGAGTATCTTCTCTACCCCTACGGCTGTGCCAAACTCCGCATGACCGAGCTGCCCCTCCTGCCGGGCAACGGCTTGCCCCTTTGAAAGCGGAAAGAAGACCCGCGGCATTGCCGCGGGTCTGTTCGTTTTCCGGTTCGCTGCTTCGGGAAGAGCGCAGGCGATG
>CALWTY010000069.1 GCA_944384585.1 uncultured Clostridia bacterium
ACAATCGTCGATGCCACATTCGTGGACGCGCCCCGTCAGCGGAACAGCCGTGATGAAAATGAGAAGATCAAGAACGGTGAAATTCCCGAGAAATGGGAAAAAGAGCCGCATAAGCTGTCTCAAAAGGACACCGATGCACGTTGGACGAAGAAAGGCGACGAAAAGCATTACGGATATAAAGATCACGTCAAGGTGGATGCCGACAGCAAGCTGATTTTGGACTATGTCGTCACTCCTGCCAACGTACACGACAGCAACGAGTTTGAGGATTTCTTTAACGAGCAAGACGAAGCCGCATACGCCGACAGTGCCTACGTTGGCAAGAAATTACCGAAGCACGTCCGTAACGAGGTGTGCGAGAAAGGCTGCCGCAACAAGCCCTTGACCGAGGAACAGAAAGAGAATAACCGTCGTAAGTCAAAAATTCGCTGTCGTATCGAACACGTATTTGCGTTTATGACCATGTCTATGCGCGGCCTGACGGTGCGTTCCGTAGGCATTGAGCGAGCCGCGTTCAATATCGGGCTGACAAACTTGGTTTACAACCTTTGTCGCTACTCCTTTTTAAGCCGAAAGGAGGCTGTCACGGGATAACTGTACCCTTTTGCGGGAAACGCCCGCAATTTCGGGGGTTCCAACCCCAACATATACATGAATTTTGAGGCAGGAATGCGATTCGCCGCCCTGATTTCATTTTTTCGCTGTTGAATCGCAAAATTTAATACTGGGAACTAATTTTTAGAGGTTCCCTTAATAAAATTCCGTTTCCCATCGGGCAACCTCCTGTCTTACCATCTCAGAGCGGAAAGCCGGTTCAGAAGCCGTGTTTCCCTTGCTTTCCGATCCTCCGTGCCGTAGGGAGGCAGATCCAGATCATCAAGAATTCTGCCGTCCTCCAGATATAAAATGCGGTTCCCGCGCATCGCGGCGCGGACATCGTGCGTGACCATCAGAATGCTTTGCCCGCTGTGGTTCATCCCGGTGAAAAGATCCATCACTTCTTCGCTGTTTGCCTGATTGAGCGCACCGGTCGGCTCGTCCGCGAAGAGCAGAACGGGATCTTTGATCATCGCCCTTGCCACGGCGGCCCTTTGCGCCTCGCCGCCCGACACCTGCGACGGCAGACGGTCTGCGGCATTCTCCGCGTGCATTTCACGGAGCAGCCTTTCCGCTTTTTCCCGGATTTCTTTTGTGCTGCCCGCTTTGGCTGCAAATCCGGCTACCGCAACATTTTCAAACAGCGTCAGATTGCTGACCAGGTATGTCTGCTGAAAGACAAAGCCGAACTCCTTCGCCCGAAGCCGCGCCGCTTCCTTCCCGGACAGGCTGCCGATTTCCCGCCCCCTGAAGGTGACGCTGCCGCCCGTAATCGAGTCCATGCCGCTTAAAGCGTAAAGCAGCGTGGACTTTCCCGCTCCCGACGAGCCCATAATGACGGTAAAATCGCCCTCGTAAAGCTCCAGGTCAATGCCTTGTAAGATCTTCGTTTCTTTTCCGTTTTGCGTGAAGGATTTGCTAATTCCCTTTCCGCTGAGCAGGATGTTTTTCATTCCGCCGCCTCCGTGACAATCAATCGTTTTTTCCCCGTGTTCGGGTCGGGTAGAATTTCGGGAACAAAGTGGATGCGGAAGCGCGCATAACCAAGTTCTTTTCCTCTTAATATATCCTGCATCTTCCGCAGCACTTCCCTCCGCACGGTTTCCCTCAAGTCGTTATCCGTGACCTCCGCCAGCATTTCGAAGGCGTCGGGGGCTGTTTGACGGAACTGATAATCGCGAAGCCCCTCTACGCAGAAGCCTTCCACCGCCAGCGGATGAAGAAACTCCCGTTTCCCGCTCCCATCCCGAAACCACAGAACATCCTCGCTTCTGCCGATCAGTCCGACCGCACGCGTGAAGGGATAACGGCTTCCGGGGTTCGGCGCCTGCAGGATGAGCCGATCGGACAGACGGTATCGGATCAGGGGCTGCGTATAATTATAAAGGCAGGTCAGATACATCTCGCCGTTTTCAATTTCGATGATGTTCATGTCGTCAAACAGAATCATTCCCTCCTGCGGATCGCTTTCCACCCCCAACGAAAGGGATTCGCTTGCGCCGTAAAAATTCAGGACCTTCGCGCAGAAAACGCCCTCTAAATAGTTGCGCAGGCTTGCTCCGAGGGGTTCGCCGCAGGAAACGATCCGCAGGATATGCAACTCCGTATCGCCCTTTTCGGTAAGCTCCGCCAGGATTTTGATCGCGGAGGGATAGCCGATAATCATATTCGGCTTAAAAGTTCTGACGGCGTCGATCCATTCGTCAAGGGGCGTGTTAATGTCCAGGCACAACTGCTTAGCACCGACCCCGCTTACCCCGTCGCCTACCGCCATGGAGCCGCCGTACCGCCCGTCGGTTGCCGCGATGTAAACGATGCGGGGACCATGCATCAGAAACCGGAGAATTTCCGGCATGGTCATATTCCAGAGCGCGCCCCGCACAATACCGGACAGCATCCTGCTCCAGGCGCTTTTATCGTAGACAAAGTATTTCGGTGTCCCCGTGCTGCCGGAGGAATGAACAATATGGTATTTGCCCCGAAACAGCGCCCCGGAGGAGGTCTCCTTTTCATCAAAGCTGCGGATTTCCTCCTGCGTAAGATCCGGCACGGTCACCATTTCCTCAAACCGCGACATAAGCGCCGACTTGTCAGTGACGGGAAAAGCGGAAAGGGGGGTGCTGTCGATCCTGTCTGCCGTGATCCCGGCACTCTCAAAGCTGTTTCGGTAATAAGCCGAATGCTCATACGCATAATGCAGCAGCCGCTTCAGCATTTTCTGCTGCAATGCCGTGATCTCCCCGACGGTTTTTTTCTCATTTCTTTTGAGCCGCATCAGCTCGGACAGTATTTTCAGGCAGTTCATGTTATCCTCCCTCCCTTGACGCTGAAAACATAGGGCTCGGTATAGTTTTCACGGTGATAATAGCGGATCTCACCGGAAGACTGATTCATCACAATGCTCCACTCAGTGGAGTCGGATCCCCCGAAATTGTCCTTGCTCACGCTGTCAAGCGCGTCCCGCACATCGTTCATTTCCATTCTTCCGGAAGCGTTGATACGGTTCATCAGAAGCTCATATCGATCGTGTGATTGCTGCGTGCCGATCCCGTGCTTTTCCCCCTCCGCCAGATAGAAATTGGTCACCGCCTGCGTTTGGACGACAACCATTTCATTGTCGATATATTCCACGGCCACGCTGTTCCCGTCCCGGTCTGCGACGGCGAAATGCACCATGTACCCGAAGGAGGCGTGCATATCGTATTGCCGCAGAAGTTCAATCGCTTCCTCAACCGATGCGGCTTTGTCGAGCAGCAGACGAACCGCGGTCGTGGTCGTCAGATCCGGCTTATCGGTATTCTGTTCAATGTCGTCACGATCCCGGATCATATTGACGGAAACGGCAAGTCCCATTTCGTTCATTCCGTCAAGAGGCGCGTACAGCGCGACAAGCGCCTGTGTCTCTGCAGGCAGAGAGGAAAAGCCGATCCCGCTCATCCCGATAAAATCCGTATTGACGGTAGAAACGGAAGCATACCCGTTGTCCGGCACATTCCATACGATCATCGCATGGCAGGGGTTCCAGTCAAAATTTCTGCCGAACAGCGAATCACCCTTTGCGTTTTGCACCGACAGGGTACTGCAGCCGAAGGGATTGCCTTCAAACCGCAAGCCCTCTGCGCCGGACAAGACGTACTCCGTTAAAAAGGAGACCACCTCGGCGTCAGAGCTTCCCCCTCCTCGTTCCGTAAAGAGATCAAATCCATAGTCACCGGTGTGCCGTACCGCGGATAATCCGTCTGCCAGAAGAAGGATTTCATCGGTCAGCTCCATATACTGAAACGGTTCGGTTTCCTCAGGACCTGAGGCGGTCCCAATATCGGAAATGTGATCCCGCCGATCTTCCGAACGGACACACCCCGCCAGCATCGCCGTGATCAACAGGGCAGAAGCCGGAATACAGAATGCTTTTTTCATAGTAAAACTCCTTTTGCCGTATTCTCTTCTTGCATTTTCATTATACCTGAAATGAACGAAAATAGCAAATACTTATATCAAATAGTCCGATATGCTTGACAAGCATATCGGACTATGATATAATATCCTCAGACAAGGAGGAACAGCCATGGAATTTCGGGTTTTACAGTATTTTTTAGCCGTCGCCAGGGAGGAAAGCGTTTCGGGAGCGGCAGAATTCCTGCATCTTTCCCAGCCGACGCTGTCCCGTCAGCTGAAGGATCTGGAGGAGGAGCTCGGAAAGCAGCTCTTTATCCGGGGGAACAGAAAAATAACTCTCACGGAGGAGGGGATGCTGCTTCGCAAGCGCGCCGAGGAAATTACGGAGCTTGTCAAAAAGGCGGAGGACGAGATTGCCGCCTCGGATGACATGCTGGCGGGGGATATTACCATCGGCGCCGCCGAAACAGACGGAAACCGGTTTCTGATCAAGGCGATCAACACCCTGCAGGAGCAGCATCCTTTGGTGCATTTCAGCATTGTCAGCGGAGATAAGGTGATGATAACCGAGGCGATTGACCGTGGGTCGCTGGATTTCGGACTGATTTTCGGGAATGTCGATGTCACGAAATACGATTCGATCCCGGTTCCGTATAAAGACACCTGGGGCGTCCTGATGCGCCGCGACGCGCCTCTTGCCGGCAAGGAAATGATCACGGCAGAGGATTTAATCGATCAACCGCTGATTATTTCGCGGCAGGCATTCCAGAACATTGAATTCAAAAGTTTTTTCCACTGCGACCAGGAGCGACTGAATATTGTCGCGACGTATAACCTGGTCTTCAACGGCTCCCTTATGGCCGACGAAGGAATGGGCTATGTGCTTTGCTTCGATAAATTAGTGAATGTTTCGGGAAGCAGTAATCTGTGCTTCCGGCCGCTGGAGCCGAGAATGGAAGCGGGTATGCATATTATCTGGAAAAAGTATCAGGTGTTCTCAAAGCCCGCACGGAAATTTCTGCAGACATTGCGGGACAATCCCTCCTGATCGCGGCGGTGTTCTCCTCTTCTCCGGGCCGGGGTGCGGGAGCAGCTTTGGGAATACGGAAAAGACGGGGCGGAAAGCATTTGCTTTCCGCCCCGTCTTTAAGCCCTGCAGCGTCGGTGCGCTGCCTTTCCGTCTTTTTCACGCATTGCTTCCCTGCGGGAGACTGCCGCGTCCCGCCCCGGCTCACGAAATCTCTTGACCCGGATCATGAGGGCGCGCTTCCGCGCAGACTGAATCAGTCTCCCGATTCTCTGTCGCGCCGCAGCGCGTCGTACCGCAGCCAGCCTCCCGCAAGATTCCGGCAATCCAGCCCGAGTCCTGTCAGTATCCGACAGGCAATATAACTCCGCAAGCCGGAATGACAGTGAACATAGACGGTCTTCCCTCGCGGCAGCTCGTCTGCGCGGCTGCGGAGGGAATCGAGGGGAATCGAAAGGAAGCCATCGATCCTGCCGAGCTCCCGTTCCGCCTCGGTCCTGACGTCAAGAAGCGTCACGCTTCCGTCCCGCGGGAGCGCATCGACCTCCTGCGGGAAGAACTGCTTCACCCGGCCGCTGATCACATTCTCCGCGATAAAGCCCGCCATGTTCACGGGATCTTTGGCGGAACCGAAGGGGGGCGCATAGCACAGCTCCAGCGACGCAAGATCGGTCACCCTCGCTCCGAGGCGAAGAGCAGTCGCCAGCACGTCCATCCGCTTATCCACCCCGTCAAATCCGACGATCTGCGCGCCGATCAGCCGATTCGTATCCCGTTCCCACAGAATCTTGAGCGACATTCCCGACGCGCCGGGGTAATAGGAAGCGTGAGAGGAAGCGGAGAGATAGGTCTTGTCGTACCGGATGCCCGCCGCCTCGGCACTCTTCTCGTTCAGACCCGTCGCCGCCGCCGTCATATCGAATATCTTCAGGATCGACGTTCCCTGCGTTCCGCGGTATTCCGACGGGATGCCGCAGATGTTATCGGCAGCAATTCTCCCCTGACGGTTGGCAGGGCCGGCGAGCGGAAGAAAGGCGGGCTCGCCCGTAACGGCATTTCTGACCGATACGGCGTCTCCGACGGCATAGACACCGGGCGCGGAGGTCCTCATCCGTTCGTCGGTGAGAATGCAGCCCCGTGCGTCTCGCTCAAGACCGGAGGAAGCCAGAAAAGCGGTGTCGGGGCGGACGCCGACAGACAGGATCACAAGCTCCGCAGACAGGCTGCCCCGATCGGTCAATGCGGTCAGCCCCTCCCCCTCCCTCCGGATTCCGATCAGACGCTGACCGAGGAGGAGGCGGACTCCCCGCTTTCTCAGATAATGATGGACGTCGGCCGCCATATCGCCGTCAAGCGGCGCAAGCAGGTGATCGGACAGCTCAAGGATCGTTGTTTCAAGCCCGGCCCTTGTGAGGTTTTCCGCCATCTCCACCCCGATATAGCCGCCCCCCACCACCAGCGCTCTTCCGGGCTTTCGGTCCGCGATCCGGCGCATGATCCCGTCGGCGTCGGGAATCCCCCGCAGGGTGAAAACGCCCTCGCTGTCGATCCCCTCGATCGGGGGTCGGATCGGGAGCGCGCCCGGGGAGAGAACCAGCTTATTGTATTCTTCTTCGAAGAGCCTCCCGGTCGTCAAATCCAGCACCCTGACCCGCTTTGCTTCCGGATCGACGGCGACCGCCTCATGAAAGCACCGCACCTCGACGCGGAATCTCTTCCAAAAGCTCTCGGGGGTCTGCAGCATCAGCGCCGAACGCTCGCGGATCTCTCCCCCGACATAATACGGCAGCCCGCAGTTGGCAAAGGAAACATAGCCTCCCCGCTCCAGCACCACGATCTCGGCGTTCTCGTCAAGCCGCCGAAGTCTGGCCGCGCAGGATGCGCCCCCCGCCACGCCGCCAATGATCAGAATCTTCATTCCCGTTCTCCTTTGCTTCCGTCCTGTCGGATCGGTTTTTCTTCCATATTTGATACAGTACCGACAGTATAGCAGATACCGCGGCGTTACGCCGTGACTTTTGTCACCGAGCGCACCCGCCCGATCCGATTCCGCCAAAAAAAACGACAGGGCTGCTGCAGCCTGTCGCTTTGTGAATGTCGTCAATCGGATCCGTCGTAACCGCAGATGACTTGTATCCGGCGGAAAAACGGCGTATGTTCGCTTGCTTTCCACCGCCAAAACCGCTTCCGTAAACGGTAATGAATCAGAAGCCTCTCTTACGGACACCCATCTGCCCGTCTGTGGCATTGCACGGTGAAATGAGAAAGGCGAATCCGCTCCCAAGGGAACGAATTCGCCTTTCTCAGTTTTGGTGGGGACTACTGGAATCGAACCAGCGACCTTATGCATGTCAAGCATACACTCTAACCAGCTGAGCTAAACCCCCGACACGCAGAGATTATATCACATCCCGAGAAAAAAATCAAGGGGTTTTTTCAATTTTTTCAGAATAATTTTCCGCAGGATTCCTCACCGGCTCGGGGAAGTCCGGAAAACAGCCTTTCAAGCCCGTCTGAACAGGGCTTTTAAAATGCGCAGCCGCGCAATGAAGAAACCGAAAATGCGGCGTGTCGGGGCGCCTGTGAGGAAACCGGGGAGCATTCCCCGCCCTTCCCTCCCCAACAAGTCCGTCCATTTGCGGGAATTGGAATTACCGGGTTGAAATGGGTCTTTCAGGATCACAAAAAAGACGGAAAAGCGGAGATTTCATTGACACCATTTCGCTTCTGTGCTACAATAGGGCTGAAGCGACCGCCCCGCGCGCCGTCGGCGCGCGGAGGCGGGTTCATCTCGTTTTTCCGATCACGGCCAGATACCGTTCATAGGCGCGATCCCATGCCTCCTTGCCGCGGGGCAGGAAGCGTTCGGTTTTCTGTCCTCTTCGCAGAAGCCGCCTGCCTTCTGCAACCGAGGCGATCGCACCGAGCCCGATGAGCTGATTGATCCCGTTTCCCAGCGCCGTCGCCTCAGACGGACCGGCAATCACCTCCCGTCCCGACGCATCTGCCGTAAAGCCGCAGAGCAGCCTGTCACGGCAGCCGCCGCCGATGATATGAATCCTGTCGAAGCGCCTGCCTGTCAGCTCCTCAAGCCGCTCGACGGAATAGCGGTATTTCATCGCCAGCGATTCGTAGATACAGCGCAGAATTTCCCCCTTGCTCTCCGGGATCGGCTGCCCGCTTCGGCGGCAGTATCCGATAACGGCCTCTTCCATATTGTCGGGATTGGCAAAGCAGGAATCCTCCGCATCAAGGAAGGCACGGAACGGAGCGCTTTCGGAGGCTGCCCGCTCCAGCTCGTCGAAGCTGAGAGCCTCCCCCTGTCTGCTCCAGAGCCTCCGGCACTCCTGGATCATCCACAGCCCCATGATATTCTTCAGGAATTTGATCTTGCCCTCCGGCATGCCCTCGTTGGAAAACCCTTCTTCGAAAGCGCCGTCGCTCAGTATCGGTTTCTCCGTCACTGTGCCGAGCAGCGACCAGGTGCCGCAGCTGATGAAGACAAACTCCTGCTCGTCGGTCGGGACGGCAGTCACGGCGGAGGCGGTATCATGGCTTGCCGTTGCGATCACGGGAATATCGGAAGGAAGCCCGCTCATCGCTGCCAGCTCCGGCCTGAGACAGCCGATCCGCTCCCCCGGCATCACCACCCGGTCGGGGAAGATGTCCGCCGGAAGCCCCAGCGCCCTCAGAAGCCGCTGATCAAACCGCTTGTTTGCAAGATCGAAGAAATAATCTTACCGAGTTTGATACAAAGGACAGGAATAATTAAAAAGTGCGCCTTTGCGGTGTAAAAACAGTCGT
>CALWTY010000070.1 GCA_944384585.1 uncultured Clostridia bacterium
CGAAGCCTACTTTTGTAGTAGGTGTTGTTTTTGTACCAAAATTGCGATTTTGGTGCTTTTTTCTTATTTTCAGACTTCTTTTCCTCCGAAGTCTCTGCGCTTTCGCTCAGCCATGCAGCTCATCCCACGCCTTGCGTAGACTGTACAGCATTTCCTCCACCATTGCGCCGGGATCCTTGGCCTTCATGATCCCGCTGGTACAGCCGGTGGCCATCGCCCCCGCCTTGATCGTATCATACACGTCCTGTCCGTTTGATATGCCCGCTCCCTGCAGCACCATAATGGAGGGATCGATCTCCCGTACCGCCCGAAGCGTTGCCTCCACATAGGATTTATCCGCCGTCGTCCCGGTACCGATCAGGGCGGTCGGCTCTGCGACCAGCAGATTCGGGGAGAGCCCGGCGCAGCTGACCAGCTCCTCCACCGTATCGGCGCAGACGATCGTCGCAAGTCCCACCTCATCGGCACGCCGGATCGTTTTTCCGATCTCCTCAAGCGTCAGCTTTTTCTCGGCATGATTCAGCATCACACCGACCGCTCCCGCTTCCTTCACCGCCTCCGGCAGCACCGAGCCGAGCCCTCGCCCGACCGTCAGCGAATCCATATGCTGTGCATAGACATGAATCCGCTCGGTATTCTCCGCAAGCAGCCTGATATCGGTGTACTGCGGCGTCACGATCACGTCCAGATCGTATTTCGCCGCCACTCTGTCGATGATTCTGGCAAGCGCCAGCATTTTTTCTCCGTACAAATATGCCTTCGGTCCGATTTCAAAAAACGGAGGTCTGATCTTATATCCCTTATACATTGCTCACTCCCACTTTCCGATTTAGATCACGCCGTATCCGCATCCGATTCGCCGGCAGCGCAAAATTCCTCCGCTCCGCCGGCGGATCGGCATCGGGCAGAGCGCTCACCGCTGCTGCTGAAGCGTATAATGAACGTCAAATGCTTTTTCTTCCTCGGTATATTTGCGGAGCGTATTGATTACCTCGCCGCCGTTCCAGCGCCGATCCTCCACTTCCTCCGCCGTTCCCATCACGGTGACGTTGAGCTGTCTGCGGCGCGCTCTGACGCAGTCCCAATCGACAAAGTAGATATGGGCAAATTCGCCTCCGTCAAGCACCCCGTCCTTGATCGTCATCGTTTCGCTCCTCCCGAAGAACACCGACCGAAGATGGCCGTCGGTATTCAGGCTGGTGAAGTCGCCCGGCTCGTTGACATATCGTCCGAACTGCGTATGAATCGGACCGGGATGACGGTACTCATGCGCCTCGTCAAACGCCGGCACCAGCTTCTTCATGATCTCGAGCAGATCGTGCTGCAGATACTCCAGATCGTATTTGTCCAGATCGTGCGAGCATTCCTGAATCATCACCGAGCAGGTCGTATGATGTGACGCGATGCAAACCGTTCCGTTTTTGATTCCCGAAGCCGCCACGATCTCGATGATTTCCTTTGATACATCGTGAAATGTCGGGATCCATCCCCTCGACTGCAGCTCAAGCTCCTTCTGATACACCTTGAATTCCATTCTGTTTTCCTCCTTTAAATCTGTTCATGTTATGGCTGCGGTTAAAACCGTCTGCTTTCGTTATTCCGCCGCCGTCCCGCTCAGCGAGAAATTCGTAATCCTGACCGGTTCGGCCGACGAGGTATAAACGGAGATATAGCTATACCCAAGCGTTTCGACCTCCTGCTCCGCCAGCAGCGCCGCTATGTCGATGCTGTGCGCGCCGGTTGTGACCGGCAGCTCAATATCTCCCACGCCGTCGCTCCAGAGGCGGGTGATGCAGATCTTGCTGATCCCCTCTCCCCACAGGCTGTAATTCAGAATGGGATATTGTGCCACGATGTCGTTGGTGACCGCCCAGATGCATCTTCCCTCCGCTCCGTTGACGGAAGAAACGTCGATGCCGTTCTGTCCGTTTTCCGAGAGGAAGAAATCCGCGAATTTATCCATATAGCCTCCGTCGGTATAATCGATCGTCACCTCCGCGGTCAGCTTGATTCCTTTGAGGTCGTCATTCTGTCCCGACTCCTCCTCCCGCATTCCGAAGTCGATCACGGTGTAGGGGTCCGCCAGGATCCGGGGCACCAGCCCGATCACAAAATCCCGGTATTCCGCGCTGACGCCGTCCGGCGTCCATTCAAGCGCCTCCACCGATGCGCCGGCCAGCGCCGCATACCACAGCACGCCCGCCGCATAACAGCCGTAGTCTCCGAGATGCACCTTATCCGCCACATAGATCCTGTCCCGGTACTCCGAGGTCGTCAGGCTCTTGATCAGCGTGCCGGTCGGAATCAATCCGCTGATCCCAGGGTTTGGCATGATATTCTCCGACACATCGCGAAGAATGGTTTCGAACATTGCGTCGGTATTGCCGTTATACTCCTGTCGGAACAGTGCATTGTCGCATCCGTCCATATAGGCCAATCCGAGATTGTGATAGATCGGGGTATCGGGGCAAACGTCCCGGATCATCCCGATCAGTCCCGGCAGATCGGCTTTGCTGTCGGGGTAAGAGGAGTAGAGGAAGCCCTGGTTGACCGAGATGACATCCCATTCGTCATCGGCAAGATTCTCAAGGAATGTGGAGGGGGAAACGGCCGTCGCATCGGTAAAATCGCTGTCATTGCTTTTCCGATAGACGAACCGATCCCGGAGCCGACCCATATCTGTATAGGTCTTGAAGGTCGCATCCCCTCTCCAGACCAGCCCCACCGTCATGTCGGTACCCAAATCCTTCGCAATTGAGGTCAGATACCTGACCGAGCAGTGAATGTTGGAATGCCCCGTCGCAAGCAGCCTGAAGGTTTTCGGGGGCAAGGGCTCGGTCGGCTCGGTTCCGGCGGGAAGTGAGCCCGCCTCCGTCGTGATCCCGGAAGGGGGAACGGTATTCTCCGGTTCCGTGAGCTTCCCGACCGACGTCGATGCCTCCCCGCCGCCCGTCGTTCCCTCCGGGCGGGTCGTATCGCCCGCGCAGGACGCCAGCATCGGGAACAGTATGCAGCAGATCATTCCGACCGTTATTCTTCTGAATTGCCTACACATTGAGAACCTCCTTCAATATAATTGCAGATGGATGAAGCCGTCTTACGGTTTCATTCGGATGGTAAAAATCTCCCATTTCCCGACTGGGAAAACCGTTTCCCCGTCGTTCATCTCAAGGGGCGCCCCTATGGGATTTCCCAGCAGATCGGCTTTGTACGCCTGTGTGAACCACCCCGCTGTTTTCAGTCTGATCCGGCCCGCCTGCCCCGACGCCTCATATCCCCGGATCACGCGCTCCCCGTTCTCCTCGTAGCACGCCTTGATCACCGCGTTTCCGCCGTCGTGCGACAGCACCGAGGCGCAGGGAGGCAGCACGCCGGAGGAGGGGAAGCCGAACTGGGCGACGGCGGATGGCTTGAAGTGAAGGAGCGCGGTTTCGCGGGCGGCGGAGCAAAACAGCTCTTCCCGATCGCTTTCCTCAAACAGACACAGGGAAAACCGATATTCGTTTTTCCCGACTCCCGTGAAGGAGGGGCTGATCATCTTCACCCAATTGTCCCCGCGGCGATCGCTTTTTTCATTCAGATCAAGCTGTCCCTGCAGCAGAAGAGATACCGTCCCGAAATCCCGCCGCAGGCTGTAATAAATCCCGCAGGTATCGGAGATCAGAGCCGTATTCCACCCGTCCTTTCGGAACAGCGCAAAGTTCCGGGCAAAGAACTGTCCTCTCCACGCCGATTCCCAATAGAAATAATCGTCGGGATTTCCGATGTTCCCCTGCCGCTCCGCGGAAGGCTCTTCCGACAGATCGCGATGCTCCACGCCGTAGGGAATGTCCGCATACAGCTCGGTATCCGGGTCGCACGGGAAGGATACCGTAAAAATCCCTTCATTGCGGGCGCAGTCAAGGGTGATCGCATAATCGATCCGAGCCGAGCCGTAATTCAGTATGATATCGAGCTGCACGTCTGCGGTACGCAGCTCCCCCTTAACCCGATAGACCCAGCGAAGCGGGCCTCTTTGTACCAGTCCCCACTCCTTCGGCCGGAATTCGAATTCATCGGCGTCGCCCCATATCGTAGCCCATCCCGCCGATTTTTGGCGGAATTCGGAAAACCGCGGCTTTCCGAAGGACCCGATACTTCTCTTCCCGTTCCGCTCAAGGGAAACCAATTCTCCCTTCCGAAAGGCTGCAAGAAGTTTTCCCGTATCCACCACCACGGTCTCTTCCTCGCCGTCGGAAGAAAGGGATGCACCGGCACGGATCTGTTCATCGGGAAGACGGAGCGACCCTTCCCTCCCCGGCCCCGCCGTCACGGTGATATACCCGCTCGGCGGAAGCTTGACCGACGTCAGAAGGTCTGCTGCATTGCACTCGCACTCATACGCTTTGTCGGCAATATAGACCTCCGTGATCTGGAAGGGAAGCTCCCTCCCCTCCGTATCAGTCAGGGAGAGGCTGTTCAGGCCGTGCGGGGTGGTCACATGGAGCTTCACGATCTCCTCCCGCGCCTCCGGGATCGGGTTGATCACCGTATATTCCGTGATCCTCCGATCCGCATCCCCCCGGTTGACAATCAAATCGGAGATCCGCTCCTCCGTCTCCGCGATCAGGCGCCCGGCGCGAAGGAGCGCTTCGTCCCCCGCTTCCGCCGCTTTCTTGTAATCCTCCGTCAGCAGAAATTCCATTGCATGGCCGGAAATACAGAACAGAGCGAGCCACAACTCTTTCAGATCGCCGTCCTCCCGCCGCTCTCCCAAATCGCAGAGCATGGAACGGAGGTACTCGAGACGAAGGATCTGTCTTTCCAGCATCCGTCTGCGATACCACATGGAATCTCTTCCCTTATAGGGAATATTATAGCTGAGATCGCAGTGATCGAGAACCCCATTTACCACGGGCAGAGAGGCTCTCTCCTCTTCCAGGCGGGCGAAATACCGCCCCGGCGTCGACAGCATCATTTTGCTTTTCCGGCGGCGATTCCATACCGCAATAAATTCCCGATAGGGCACGGGGCGGTCGATCAGATTGCAGCCGGGGATCACATCGTCGCATCCGAAAAAGAGCATCAGCTTATCGGAATCGGAATTCGACGCATTCTCCTTTTCGATCCCCCAATATTCCGCGGAGATCTCCTCCCAGTCCCGGTCGAGATCCCGACTGCGATCGAGACGGTCGGTCACGAACAGACCGCCGTACTCTCCTCTGGCCACGATCACCTCGCTGCCGTCAAGTCCCTTCCAGACAAACTGACGCGGGATTCCCTTCCGATTCATCGTGGCGGCCGGACGGTTGGCGCGATAATACCGATTTCCCGTCAGCGACAGGATCTGCGGGAGCTGGCTGTGTCCGATCGCGGTATCGGCGTTGAAGAAAAAACGGGACTCCGTCTCGGGAATATCAAGGAGAGAGGAAAAGCCTCTTCTGCCCTCCACGATATTGCGGACATACGCCTCGTCGCCGCTGTAATTGGGTCTTGCAAGGGCGTATCCGCCGTTTGCGATCACAAATCTTCCTTCCTTTACGCTGGTACGGAATTCCTCAAACAATTCGGGACAGTATTTCCGGAACGCCGAAAAGGAATGATGCAGATTATCCAGCACATATGTAAATTCGGGATCCTCCCGCATCAGAAGCAGCGCCCGTTTGTACCCGTATATATACCGCCATATGTGACAATTGCGCGAATTTGTCCAGGCATAATCGGTATGCATGTACGGAATCAGATGGATTTCGGAAAAATCGTCCGGATGTTGATCCTTTACACTCATAGATCCTCCTAAGCAGGGATAAACAGTCTCTGTGGCTTCTCGGAAAACGGACGGCGGGCGCCGTAAATTCAGTGATGTTTCCTGAGGAAAACAAATCCAGCGGCGGATGAAAGCGCCACAAGTGCCAGCGCGAGACCGTCTCCCGTGCCGGGATTATCCTCCGGCGCCTGAGAGGGATCGACGGAGGAGAGATAGAGATTGTGAATCACACCGGGCTTATTTCCGAGAAAGTAGAAGGTAAAGTAAGTGAAGCCGATCGTGGTCTGATCCTTCAGAAGCTCTTTCGCATTGAAGATGTTGGTGCCGACCTTAAAGTTCAGCTCGATCTCCGGCTCGACGTCCCAGTGACGGGAAAGGGTCACCTTGAAAATGCCGGAGTCCTCCGGGATATCAAAGCAGAAATACGGCGTTTTTTCAACCTGGTCGTTCACAAACGCCCACAGAACCCTGGTATCGACCGTGTTGGACAGGGTAACGCCGTTTCCGTCGTTTGCTTCCACAACGGTCGCGGCGTCCTTGGCATATTACTCGCCGTTCGGGCCTCCGTTCCCGGTCGGGTCTTGGATCGCAAGAAATTTGAAGGTTTCGGAAGCGGCCCCTACGGGAAGAGCAAGAACCAGAATCAGACAGGTAGCAAGGAGCAAGAAACAGGTAGCAATTGTTTTCATGACAGATTTCCTTTCCATAAAATGTTGATAGCGTAGACAGAGCGCCCGCCGCTCATCTTTCAAGCCCATTATATCATACCCTCTCCGGAATTGCAATACAAATTTTCGTTTTTTATGAAAAATATTTTCATAAAATCGATTTGCTTAATAAAATAGGATGTTTTAAGCCGTGTTTCCCGATATATGTTCGGCAATTTTGTCATTTCTGCGTTGCAAAACGAAATTAATTTTCATTTTTGCTTGTCAGGGAGAGCAGCCGGACAGCGGCCTTTGCCGAACGGAGAGTCGCGGCGGGATGAGCGGTCGCGAGCGTGCCCTTCGGGGGACGGGTGTGTCCCCGATATCGAGCAGCAGCGGATGGGCGGGCGCGAGCGCGTCCTTCGGGGGGCGGGTGTGTCCCCGACGCCGAGCAGCACGGATGGGCGGGCGCGAGCGCGCCCTTCGGGGGGCGGGTGTGTCCCCGACGCCGAGCAGCAGCGGATGGGCGGGCGCGAGCGCGCCCTTCGGGGGATGAGCGTGTCCCCGACGCCGAGCAGCAGCGGATGGGCGGGCGCGAGCGCGTCCTTCGGGGGGCGGGTGTTTCCGACCCTCTCCACGACCATTGGTCTTCCTGACCCAAATCAATCCTCCGAAAAAAAATAAAAAGCGACCGCCGGATCTCCTTCGAGATCCGGCGGTCACCCGCTGCCCGGTTTTTCGTTCTTTTACTTCACGCTGCGGCGCTTTTTGCCGTAAGCCGTCAGAGTGAACAGTCCGCACAGTGCCGCGCCCGCAAGGACAATCCACAGCATGATCCTGCCGGAATCTCCCGTCTGTGCGCCGTCTTCGGGGTCCTGCACCGTGACGTCACGGACTTCGTCCGCCGTCAGCTCCCCATTCTCCGTTACCGTCATCGTCAGATCAAGCGCCGCGTTCTTTCCCGCAGTCAGGGAATATCCGCCGTTTTGATCCGGCGAGATCCCCGTCACTCCCTGTCCGATTGTAAGATCGGTATACCCGATCACCGTTTCGTTTGCATCGGTCACCGTTACGGGATGATAGCCGTCCGGCAGATCCTTCACGGTAAATTTCCCGTTTACATCGGTCACGTCGGTCAGGCCGCCGAGTTCCACCGTCACGCCGGGGAGCGGCTTTCCGCTTGCATCCCTGATCGTACCGGAGATCGCATGCTTGCTGCTCTCATCGGCGGGAGACACCTCCGTCCTGACCGAAAGGATCACGTCCTCATACACGGCGTCCGGGGTGAGATATCCGTTCCGAAGCTGCGCCGTGATATCGATCCCGTTCCGGGTCACCCCGGTCACGCGGTATCCCGCATCGGGACGAATCAGCAGCCGGGGGCGGGACAGGCGTTCCACCTCAAACGACACGCTTGATTTTCCTTCAAAAAACACCTTTGCGTGCTCCGCCTCGACCTCGATTGTATGGCGGTCCGGCACGGTTGCCGAGATGGTCGCGCCGCCCTCCCCCGCGCCGTCAAGCGCTTGGGCATAGGCAGAAAGCGCTCCCCCGCCGAGCAGGCAGAAGCACAGCAGAACCGCTGCAATTTTTCTCATACCGTCCCTCCCGATCCGGTCTCGGCATAGGATACCGTAAAGGTCACGGTGTCACTGTATTCCCCCGCATAAGCGGCGTTCCATGCCTCCTGCGTGATCTCGATGGTCAGCGCGGTACTGTCCCCCGCCGTCTCGTATTGCTCCGAGGTGAAGGCCGCCCCGCCGGCGCTGACGGTATATGCGATGGTCTTGGTTTCGTCTGCCTTGTTTTTCAGCGTACCGGAGGCGGTCAGCGTGACCGTGACGGCATGGCCGGGATCGATCTGCGCGGCTTCCAGCGTAATATTGCCGAAGGAAGTCGAAACGGCGTTGAATTCCACCTCCACATCCGCCGGGATCGTCACGGTATAGGTCGGGGCGATGCTGGCGGATACCGTCGTTTGTACCTCCTTGAGATCGCTGTCCTGATCGATTTCGGCGGCAAACGCCGGAACCGACAGGGCTGCGGCCGCAGTCAGACTCAGAATCGATGCAATCAGTTTCTTCATCGTGATTTCCTCC
>CALWTY010000071.1 GCA_944384585.1 uncultured Clostridia bacterium
TTTCCTTGTTCTGCCTCTATTATATCACATTTTGCTGTTTATTGCAATTGATGGGGAATTTTTAGAGGTTCCCATAATATAGTTGGTATGCATAACGGACATCCCAAACAAACCCAATGCCACTCCCTCGCTACACAAGGAAAGGAAGCAAACAAATGAAATCAGGAAGACGATTTTTCACAGGATTCTGGCGGCGCTTGCCATGAGCATGACGGTGCTGCCCTGCGTCGCTTCTGCGGCGGAACCCGTATCCGACGGTACGATCCGGGGGATCACGGCAGGGGGGAAGGTCAACGGCGATGAGTTGCTATTTGAGACGCCGGTGCTGACGTGGTCGGATGTCGATCTCGCGGCGGGACGCAATGCGGCAGGCTGGTGGGTCGGCGCGACGATTACCGCGCCCGCTTCAGTGACCGAGCAGAATCTCAATCAGGTTGTTTATTACAAGGGTGCTGCGCGTGAAGAGAAAAAGTTCGCCGCCACCAATGACGGGAAAAACAGCGAGGGCCTGTATCAGCTTCACACCTGGCTGCTGGTCAAGCCCGAAACGACGGCAACGGCACTGGAGCTGAATTCGGTGCTGCAGATGACCTATGCGTTTGACTGGAACGGCGACGGTGAGGTCGATCAGGAGCTGGTCCTCTCCTTTGACCCCCGCAACACGACGCTGAATAAGGATAATCAGGTGTTCGCCAAGACCGTGAACGGAGTCTTTACCGTGAAAAACGGTCAGGCCGTTCTTGCCGACTACAGCGATGTGAACGCGGCGATTGCCGAGGCGAACGCGCTGGATAAGGAGCTGTATGTCGACTTCTCCGGAGTGGAGCGCGCCGTCAGCGCGGTGATCTGGGATAAGCCGGTTACCGAGCAGGAGACGGTGGACGGCTATGCCGCAGCCATTCGGGCGGCAATCGGAGCGCTTACCGAGAAGGAGCCGGTCTCTCCTCCGACCGGCGGAAGCATTGCCGGCATCGCAGCGGCCGCCGCGATCGGCGTTGTCGTGATCGTCAAGGGCGTCTCCGCCCGCCGCAAGCGCAGCGCGCGCGGCTGACGTCCCACCGCATCAGAAAACAGGATGCCCCCGACCCGCATATCGCGCGGGCGGGGGCTTGCTTTGTCAAAGCAACTGCCGGTGGCGCCGGCGTTCGGAAAAAGCTTCCGCCATGAGCAGAAATAGGATCCTCCCTCGTTTAAGATTAAAGCGGTTGTGCCGACCGCGGCCAAATCCGAAGGAGAGATCAGATCATAAGACCTGAAGGGAGGCTTGCCCTCCCTTTTTTTCCCCGCGCTTGCAATGGGACGCGGAATGCGCTATAATAGAGGGGAAGAACCCGAAGGAGGTACCGGCATGACAGATCGGTTGTTAAGAAGCATGGCGGAGCAGGACAGAGCCGCCATCGTAATCTGTGACCTCTCGCACCGGGTGGTCTATATGAACCCGGCGGCGGTGAGGAATTATGCAAAATGGGGCGGGGAGGCGATCCTCGGGCGGTCACTGCTCGACTGCCATAATGAGGAATCCCGGAAGAGAATCCGCGAGGTGACCGAATGGTTTGCCGAAAGCCCGTCGAACAATATGATCTATACCTCTCATAATGACAGGCAGAACAAGGACGTCTATATGGTCGCCCTGCGGGATGAGGCGGGGAAGCTGATCGGCTATTACGAAAAGCACGAATACCGCGATCGGGAGAGGGCGGCGTTCTACGATTTCACGCGCTCGCTGATCTGACGGAGGGGACGGTATGTGGATAGCCTTCGCGTTTTTGTCGGCGTTTTTCGCCGGAATCACCTCTGTTCTTGCCAAATGCGGCATCCGCAAAACCGATTCCACCGTTGCGACGGCGATCCGAACCGTGATCGTACTGCTTTTTTCCTGGCTGATGGTGTGGATCGTCGGATCGCAGAAGATACTGCCTGAGGTCGACGGGAGATCGCTGCTGTTTCTGGGCCTGTCGGGGCTGGCGACGGGGGCGGCATGGCTCTGCTATTTCAAAGCCTTGCAGCTCGGGGACGTCAACAAGGTTGTGCCGGTCGATAAATCAAGCACCGTGCTGACCTTTCTGCTGGCGGCGGTGTGCTTCTCGGAATTCAGCGCCGTCGGCGCGGTCGGAATCGTTCTGATCGCGGTCGGAACGGTTCTGATGCTGGAGCGGAAGGAGAGCGGAGAGAAGGAG
Source organism: uncultured Clostridia bacterium (assembly GCA_944384585.1). Lineage (GTDB taxonomy): Bacteria > Bacillota > Clostridia > Oscillospirales > CAG-272 > Colimorpha_A. The sequence continues at coordinate 2,178 of CALWTY010000071.1, forward strand.
GGCGGCGGAAGGCGATGGCTGCTCTACGCCGTCGGCTCGGCGGTTTTCTCCGCGCTGACTGCCATTCTCGGCAAGATCGGAATCACGGGAGTGGAGTCGAATCTCGGGACGGCGCTCCGCACCGGCGTGGTGCTGGTGATGGCTTGGATGATGGTGTTTGTCACCGGAAAGCGCAGGGAGACGGTCGGGATCGATCGGCGGGAGCTTCTTATGATCAGCCTGTCGGGGCTGGCGACGGGAGGCTCGTGGCTCTGCTATTATCGGGCGCTGCAGGACGGGCCTGCCGGCGCTGTCGTCGCGATCGATAAGCTCAGTATTCTGGTGACGGTCGCTTTTTCGGCGCTGGTGCTGAAGGAAAAACTGACGAAAAAGGCCGCCGCCGGGCTGCTCCTCATCACGGCGGGCACGCTGATCATGCTCGTCTGATGAAAACAGCCCGACGGCGGACGGAGTCCTCGCTTTTTGCAGGAAGGCAGGCAGCGGATCGGGGCTTGCCTGGCAGGCTCGAGCCGCAGCATTTTGCGGCGGAATTGCTTCGCCGTTTGCGGGCAGAAGCGTCCCCCGATGAGCGGGAAGCTTGTCTTTGCGGTGGATGGAGCGCCTGCCCGATCCACTGAAGTGCGGCGGACTTTCCCGTGCCGGATCGGCGGATGTGCGAGCATGAGACGGGGGCTCTCTTTTCAAGCCGCGCGCGGAGTCTGCCGCAAACGGCATGAGCGTCTGCAGAGGCAGAGGCTCTCTTTTCAAGCCGCGCGCGGAATCCGCCGCCTCCCGGCGAGAGGCGTATGATATCGTCCGATCTAAAATCGGCAGAGATCCAAACATCTCTGCCGATTTTGTATGAAACCCATGCGCCCGATTGGCCTGCGCATACGCGGAAGCGAAAAGGGCCTGCTGAGGAATGCCGCCGTTTACCGCTCGGAGATCGGAATGTAGCTCCGTCTCGGATGCACCGCCATGTAGGCGGGACGGATGATCTTGCCGCCTCCCACAAGCTCCTCCAGCCGATGCGCGCTCCAGCCTGCGATCCTTGCCACGGCAAAGATGGGGGTGAACAGCTCCACCGGAAGCCCCAGCATATTGTAGACAAAGCCGCTGTAGAAATCGACGTTGGCGCTGACGCCCTTGTAGATCTTCCGCTCGGAGGCAATGACCGAAGGGGCAAGGCGCTCCACCAGGGAATACAGGGCGAATTCCTTTTCCAGATGCTTCTCCCCCGCCAGCTTTTCGACAAAGCCGCGGAAGACCTCGGCTCTCGGATCGGAGACGGAATAGACGGCGTGCCCGATGCCGTAGATCAGACCGGCGCGGTCGAAGGCTTCCTTGTGCAGCAGCCTCTTGAGATACTCCCCGACCGCCTCCTCGTCCTCCCAATCGGAGACGTTCTTCTTCAGATCGCTCATCATCTCGCAGACCTTGATATTCGCGCCGCCGTGCTTCGGCCCCTTCAGAGAGCCGAGCGCCGCCGCGACCGCCGAATAGGTGTCGGTGCCCGACGAGGAGACAACGTGGGTGGTGAAGGTGGAGTTATTGCCGCCGCCGTGCTCCGCGTGCAGCACCAGCGCGATATCGAGGATTTTGGCCTCCAGCGCCGTGTATTTGCTGTCAATTCGCAGCATATGAAGCAGATTTTCCGCCGTCGACAGGCCGGCGACCGGCTCGTGGATGAAAAAGCTCGTGTTCCCCTTGAGATAGTAATCGTATGCCAGATAGCCGTAGACGGACATCATCGGGAACATGGCGATCAGCTGCAGGCACTGACGCAGGACATTCTCGATGCTGACATCGTCGGGGTTGAGATCGTAGGAATACATCGTCAGCACCGATCTGGCAAGCGAATTCATCATATTCGTGCTGGGCGCTTTCATGATCAGATCGCGGACGAAGGAATTGGGGAGAGAGCGATAGCTTGCCAGCGTTTCGCAGAATTCCCGCAGCTGACCCTCGTCGGGAAGCTCCCCGAAGAGAAGCAGATATGCCGTCTCCTCAAAGCCGAAGCGCCCGGAGGAGGTAAAGCCTCTGACCAGCTCCTTCACGTCGTAGCCGCGGTAAAACAGCTCGCCGGCGCAGGGGATCTCCCCGCCCTTCCCGTCAGAGTCCTTGGCGTGAATCTCGGAAATCTCGGTCAGCCCGGTCAGAACGCCTTTGCCGTTGAGATCGCGCAGTCCGCGGAAGACCCGGTAGTCGGAATACATCGACGGCTCTATGTAATCGCTGCTCTCGCAGAGCTTTGCCATCCTTGTGATTTCGGGAGTGATTTCCGCGTAATTCCTTTTTTCCATAATTTTTACCTCCCCGTTTTGAAAATATTACTCTTAATTTTATACTATAAAAATGAATTCCGTATTAACCTACTAAAAAATTAATACTATCTTAACATATCAGGCCCTTCCGAAACCGATTTTTGCCATAAAAAGGAAGCGTTCCCGCGGCGGGAGCGCTTCCGTCAGCGCTTCTGATCCCCCGCATCCCCGCCTGCCCGCCCCGGGCGGAGCACGCCGATGTCAAGAAGATTTTTCAGCAGAATCAGCATCGGCGGGAAGAGAAACAGCCCCGAAACCCCCATGAAGCGATAGCCGGTGTACATGGCGATCAGCGTCAGCAGCGGCGGCAGCCCCGTGCTTTGCCCGACGATCTTTGGCTCAATGAACTGCCGCACCGTCCAGATGACGCCGAAGACGATCAGCAGCCCCACGCCGGTGTAGGTGTCTCCCCGGATCAGCAGCACCGCCGCCCACGGCAGGAGCGCCGTCCCTACGCCAAGCACCGGCAGGATATCGATCAGCGCGATCACCGCCGCCAGCGTCAGCGCATAGGGGATCTTCAGGCAGAGAAAGCCGATCAGGAGCTGGACGAAGGTGATGAAAAGGATCAGCAGATAGGCTCTGATATAACGCACCCCCGCCGTCGCCAGCTTGCGCTTGGCCTCGAACAGATGATGACGGGAGGACGCGGGGATCAGGGAGGCGATCGCGCCGTTGATGCGGGTGACGTCGCTTCCCATATAGAAGGTCGCCGCGACCAGAACGACGCTGAAGAGGAGGATGCCGGGCAGTGCGCCGATAAAGCCGATGACCGCCTCTGGGATTCTGGCGGAGAAGGAGGCTACCGCTCCCTCGACCATCGAAATCACCGTCTGCTGCACCCGCTCCGCCGCCTCCCGATCCTCGATCCCGTCAAGGAAGGGCAGCTTTTCGCTCAGCCGTCCGAGATAATCGAAGATATCTCCCACCGCCCCCGCCGCATCGGACATCAGACGCTCTGCCAGCCCCCGCAGCTCGGCAATGACCCGGCCGAAGACGGCGATCAGCAGCGCCGAAAGCAGAAGCAGCAGAAGCAGCACCAGAACGAAGGAAACCCCTCTGCGGGGCAGCCCCGTTCTGTCGCTGATCCGATTGACGAGGGGGCGAAGAAGCATCGCCGCCAGCCATGCCAGCAGAAACGGCAGAAAGGGAGGCAGCAGATAGCGGAGGGTGATCACGAGCGCTCCCGCACCGAGAATCGCGTAAGCCGCCGCGACTAACCCCTTCCGATAGCCCTCCTTGGGCCAAAACGACATCGGATGCCCCCCCTTTCCTTCGGTATTCCGCCTGCATTTTATTATATACCGCCGTTTCGGGAGAAATTCACTTTCCCTGTTGATTTCACGGCAGATTTCTGTTATAATGATGACGATATTTCATTCACCCGATAAAGGAGATTCAATATGAAGAAACTGATCGCGTTGAGTCTCGCTGCCGCGGCGGCGATCCTCACCTTGACCGCTTGCGCTGAGAAGGAAAAGCCTTCCGACCAGCTCCCCGGAAATCTTTCCGGCTATTCCTATACCGAAACCACCGAGAAAACCGACTTTGTGAAGCTCGAAACGGAGGACGGCGGAATCATTCTCATCGAGCTCTACCCTGACGTCGCGCCCATCACCGTCGAAAACTTCAAGAAGCTCGTCTCGGAGAAGTACTACGACGGGCTGATCTTCCACCGTGTCATCAAGGGCTTTATGATCCAGGGCGGAGAGGGAAAGCATACCGACTCCATCAAGGGAGAATTCGCCCAGAACGGCGTGAAGAACGATCTGCGGCATGAGAGAGGCGTTATCTCGATGGCCCGCACCAACGATATGAACAGCGCCTCCTCCCAATTCTTCATTTGCCATACCACCGAGCAATGCAAGCATCTGGACGGCCTCTACGCCGGCTTCGGAAAGGTGATTGCCGGCATGGATGTCGTCGATAGGATCGCGGAAACCCCCACTGATTCCCGCAATCGCCCCCTGACCGAGCAGAAGATCCGCTCCATCCGCTTTGTGACGGTCGAGCCAGCCTCCGGCGGCACAATGCCCTCCGACGATCAATCAGGTGAAGCATGAAACGATATCCTCTGAAGCTGAAATCGGTCGATAAGGACATCCTCTGGGGCGGAACGCTGCTGGGGGAGAAGTACGGAAAGCCCGCAGGCAAGATCGCGGAGGCATGGGAGCTTGCCGTCCATCCCGAGGGCATCTGCCGCATTGCGAACGGCGAGTATGCCGGAATGCCGCTGTCGGACTATCTCGGAAGCGACAAAAATTTCCCGATCATGATCAAGCTCATCGACGCACGGGAGGCACTCTCGATCCAGGTTCACCCCGTCAAGACCGAGATGTGGTATATTGTCGAGGCAGAGCCCGGCGCCCGCCTTGTCTACGGGCTGAAGGACGCCTTTGACGAGGCCGCCTTCCGGCAGGCGCTGCGGGAGGGACGCGCCGAGGAGCTGCTGCACTATGTCGACGTGCATCCCGGCGACGTCTTCTTTATCCCGCAGGGGCTTGTTCACGCCATCGGCGCCGGCATTCTCATCGCGGAGATCCAGAAAAACTCCAACATCACCTACCGTGTCTACGATTACGGCCGTCTCCGCGACGGTAAGCCGCGGGAGCTGCACGTCGAGGAGGCAATGCGGACGGTCCGCGATTTCACCGAGGAGCAGATTGCGGCGCTTCGCTATGAGAGAGCGGCGGGAACGCCCGACGAATCCTGCCTGGCCGACTGCCCCTCCTTCCGCACCGACCGTTATCGGGTGCAGGGCAGCCTGACCCTCTGCGGCGAGGATTTTGTCAGCATCGTATGCCTTGAGGGGAGCGGCACGGTCGACGGAGAGCCGATGACGATCGGGGACTCCTATTTTATCCCGAAGGGCTACGGCCCCTTCCCGGTGGAGGCGCAGGACTGCACGATCCTTGTGACAAAGCCCTGACCGCTTGCACCGATTCCGACGTCCGCGTCGGGGAAGCACCGCCTTCCCCGACGCTTTTTTTGGCGTCTTCAGACGAGGAAATAAACCCCCGGTTTTACCGGGGGAAGAGAAAAAGCTTCAGCGATAAAAAACGGCGAGCTTGAAGCAAGCCGAAAACTCCATGGTATAATAAAAGCGGTTTGACACCGCAGAACTATGGAGGAGAAAATGAAGGAAAATAACGAGATAAAAAGCACAGCGCATTCTAAGTACAGATGTCAATACCATATAGTATTACCGATAGTAATCTCAATCACACAGGGATTTACCTCTATTCCAAAGGCAAAATCATGATTCATTTGACCTTTGACTATAAAACCGATGAAAAATGCACCACACCGGGCCAATATTTGAAGTATCACCGGACATTCCAGGGACTTTCCACACGAGAACTGGCGGAAAAGGTGGGCATTGTGCCCGCGACATTGGTTCTGTATGAAAATGACCGGCACCCCATCAAGCACAGCACAGCGGTAGCACTTGCAAATGCGCTGGGGATTGACCGCAACAGGCTTCTGGACAAATATACCGCCTTTGTAGATTACCCGTATTCCTCCCTTTTGAAAAAGGTACGGCAGGATCTTTCCTTAACTCAAATACAAATGGCTGAGTTGATTGGGATAGGCCAAACGTC
>CALWTY010000072.1 GCA_944384585.1 uncultured Clostridia bacterium
AGGCAACGATCTACGGCTGCTTCAACCTCGGGACAATCGAGGGCAGGAACCGGGTCGGCGGCATCGTGGGAAATATCTATCAGGACCTCCGGGACTGCTATAACAACGGCGATGTCAAAGGAGATGATGGCGTCGGCGGCATCGTGGGAAACAGCGAAGGAAAAATCAAAACCGTCTATAACATCGGCAGCATCACCGGCAGCAACATGACCGGCGCGATCGTCGGGAAGATCGGCTACCTCGGCAACATCGCGCAAAGCTGCTATTATCTTGAGGGCAGCGCCGCCTGCGCCGTCGGCATCGATCCGAATCTGACACTGCCCGCCTTTACGGTCGCGGAGGCGGAGCAGGAGCTGCTCGCACTGCTGCAGGCCGCTTCGGAGGGAACGGTCTGGCAGTCCTCCCCCTCGTCGGTCGGTACATGGGAGTACGGCAAGCCCGCCCTCCAGCCCATCCTCGCCTGGCAGACCCCGCTCAACAACGCTCCGACCTACACCGTCACCATCCCCGCGACCGTCAACACGGAAGAGGCGCTTGCCCTGTCGATCAAGGCAGGGGGGCTGGCGCAAAACCAGCGGCTGGAGCTGTCGGTCGGGAAGGCCGAGGACTTTTCGCTCCGGCTCTCCCCCGATCCCGACGTCGCCCTGAAGTACACCCTCCTCCTCGGGGAAGACAGGAAGATCCTTGCGGGAGATGTGCTTCTCTCGGTCGGCAATACCGATCCGGATGCGGAGGAGGAAGCGATATCCATGACCATCCTTCCGGAGCCGGCAAAGTACGCCGGCAGCTATTCCGACACGCTGCTCTTCATCATTTCTCTGAAAACCATTCAAGAATAAAGGAGACCTTATCATGAAACATCAATTCCGATTCACCGCGCTGCTTCTCGCCCTTCTGACGGCGCTTTCCCTTACAGTTCCGGCTGCTGCCGCATCCTTTACGCTTACCGTTGAGATCCCCTCGCTGGACCGCTCCTTTTCGCCGGAGGTGACGGAGAGCACGACCATCAATCAGGTCAAGCTCCTGATCGAGGAGGAGACCGGCATTGCCGCGGCGGAACAGATCCTGACCCTGCCGAACGGGCAGGCGGCGGAGGACGGGCGCACCCTCGGGGATTACAATGTCAAGACGCTGACGATGAAGATCAAGAACGGACACACCACCTCCATCAGCCATACCGTCCTGCCGACCTATACCGTCACCGTGCCCGCCTCCGTTAAGATGGGGGAGACCCTGACGATCTCGGCGGAGAATGTGATCCCGGAGAAGGGGAAGCAGCCGGCGGTTTCCCTGTACGCCGCAAGCGGCGAAAATAATTCCTTCACCCTGACCACTGCGGAGGGCGCAACGCTGAATTATAGCGTGACTACGGCGCTTGGACAGCTAATGGATGTGGGGTCAGTCGTGCTGACGATCAACCCCGAGGTCGCCTCCGGGGGCAGTGTGCAGCTGCACACCCATCTCGAGGATAATGTCGAATTCGCGGGAGAGTACACCGGCACCATCACCTTCCGGATCAGCGTCGCGGATCTGCCGCAGCAGCCCTGATCGCGGCGCTTCGGCAGGCGCGGGGGATCGCCAAGCCCTCCGCGCACCCGTCCGATCCTGACGCCGACGTCCGATATCCTGCCGCAGGAAGCCCCGCTCGGGGTATTGCTTCCGACGGCGCTTTACCTACAGGAGGTTACTATGAAAAAAACGATCGCATTGCTCGCGGCGGTGCTCTTGTGCGCCCTGTCGCTCCCCGTCTTCGCCGTCGACTCTCCCGATGAGAGGCAGACGACCATCACTGCCGAAATCGCCCCCGCCTATACCGTGACGATCCCCGCCGACGTCTCCGTGCCCTTCAACGCACGCTCCACCGCGTTCGGCAATATCACCCTCACCGAGGCGCGGCTCCATTTCGGCTATGCCGTGACGGTCACCCTCACCGCCTCCGGCTTTCTGAAGAATGCCGCCGATCCCACCAAAACCATCGCCTATTCCGTCAAAAACGGGGAGAATGCCTTTACCGCCGCCTCCTATGATACGGCGGGGGAAAGCACCGCGCTGACCATTGAGATCACCGAGGAGGCGTGGAACGCCGCCTTCGCCGGGGAGTATTCCGACACCGTGACCTTTACCGTGACCTATGGCAAGGAGGCGGGCGCATGAGAACGCTGTCTGCTGTCCTGCTCTGCCTTCTCCTGCTCTGCGCCGCTTCCGTCACCGTCCTTGCCGGTGAGAATGCGACCATCTCCGCCACCGTCCCCGGCAGCCATACCCTTACGGCTTCGGGGGAGGGCGCGGGAGTATGGCTGGAGGGCGTTTCCGACACCTCCTTCTCCCTCGGGCGCCTTTCGGAGCCCCGCCTGCTGATCCGCCCCGAAAGCGGGCGGCGGATCACCCGCATCACCCTCAACGGCAAGGAGATCACCCGGACGGGGGGCTATTTCCGCCTGCCGGCGGTCTTCGAGGATCAGACGCTGCTCCTGGAAACGGAGGCCGCGCCTCCCGACAACAGCAGCCGCCATTCGATTGACGGCCTGCTCCGCGGGGTGAACGGAGAGCCGATCGCCGGCGCGACGGTGGAGCTCGGCGGGAAGACCGCCGTCACCGATGAGAACGGAGGCTTTCATATCGAGGCGCTCCTCGACGGCTATCATCCCGTCATGGTGACCGACCGGGACGGACTTGCGATCGCCTATACGGAGCTGACGCTCGGACAGGGAGATACCGCTCTGTCGGAGGAGGATGACGGCTTCTATCTGGCATCGGCAAAGAAAAATGCCGCGCTGTCCCTGACCGCAGGGCTGCGGGAGGACGGGACGATGGTGCTGAGTGAGCTGAAGGACGTCACCAAGCCGTCTGGCGGAAGCCCCGGCACCGGGGAGGCGCTGTTCCTTCTGATCCTGTTCGCGGCTTCCGCCGCCGTCACGGCCGGATTGCTTGCGAAAAAGCGCGGAACCGCCTGAAGCTGAATGATCAAAACGCGAAGAGATGCGTCTCTTCGCGTTTTTTTGATGCAGAAGGGCGATCCGGGGGACGGGCGATGCGATGGCGCGGGTGGAGCGGGCGGTTCGACGCGGGGGCAGGGACGCGGGGATATGGCGATGGGACGGAGATGCGACGGCGGACGGTTCGACGGCGGGACAGGCGACTCGCTTGCGCGAGTGGAGCGGGTGGTTCGGCGCGCGAGGGCGATCCGAGCGACGGTCGGGGAGGCGATCCGGGGCGGACGGTTCGACGGTGGGACAGGCGACTCGCTTGCGCGAGTGGAGCGGGTGATCCGGGGGACGGGGACGAGCCGCAGACCCATGCCTGTCCCCCCCGGTAAAAGTTTTGGGGGGTGCAGGGGGGCTTTTTACAAAAAGCCCCCTGCGCGTCCTCCGCGTCCCCGCAGGGCACAAACGATAGAGGGTGAATATACTGATAGGGGCGGTGAAGGCTGCCCCGGCGTCAGAAAGGGCGCTTGAAACAGGAGGGCTGAAAAGGCCCGAAAAGGAAGGAGAAAAGAGAGTGAATATCGGAATCACGGGCGTGGCGGCGATCACGGTGATCTGCTGGCTTGCCGCACAGGCGCTGAAGGCCTCCCCGCTTCCCGCAAAATGGATACCGATCCTGTGCGGGGTGCTGGGCGGCATACTCGGCGTGATCGGGAAGCTCGTCATGCCGGAGTTTCCCGCCGCAGACCGACTGACCGCCGTCGCGGTGGGCATCGTGTCGGGCATGGCCGCCTCCGGCATCGATCAGGCAGGCGTGCAGCTTGCAGCGGGGAAGCGCGTCAACCAATACGGCGAGAGGATCGACGAGGGATATGACGGAGAGGAGGGAATGTAGATGAGGAAGATCGAATGTATGCATACCGAGAGCAGCTGCTACCGAAGAGGGGAGCAGGCGGCGCCGGTCGGGATCGTCGTTCATTCTACAGGCGTGAATCAGCCGCTGCTCGGACGGTATGTCCAGCCCTCCTCCGATGACCCTGACCGCGAGGAGCTGCTCCGCCTGCTCGGCAAAAACAGGAACGGCAATCACTGGAACCGCGATGTGAAGAAGGCGGTGCATTATATGATCGGCAGACTGGACGACGGCAGCGTGGCCGTCGTGCAGACTCTGCCGGAGACGATATGCGCGTGGGGAACGGGCAGCGGCAAGCGCGGCTCGTATAACTATCATCCCAATGCCCATCTGCAATTCGAGGTGTGCGAGGACGGACTGAACGACAGAAGCTATTTCAATGCCTGCTATCTTGCGGCGGTGGAGCTGTGCGCCGAGCTGTGCAGGCGGTACGGATGGCGGGAGAGCGTCATCGTCTCCCATAAGGAGGCGTACCGCCGCGGATATGCCTCCAATCACGCCGATATCGACCATTGGCTGAAGCGGTTCGGGATGACGATGCAGGATATGCGGGAGGATGTCAGACGGATGATCGCCCCGGAACGGGAGATCGAGGTGGGCGATACCGTCGAATTTGTCGGGGATACCCACTATACCAATGCCAATGCCGCGACCGGGAAGCCCTGCCGCCCCGGGAAGGCGGTTGTCAAGCAGATCTATCGGCTCGGCAAGTCAAAGCATCCGTATTTGCTGAAGGCGGTCGGCGGGGGCGGAAGCAATGTGTACGGATGGGTCAACGAGGAGGATGTTGGTTATAGTGAGCAAATGACGGAAGGAGTGTAATCGAGGGGCGGTTCGGCGGCGGGACAGGGGGGCGGGGAGTGCGATCCGAGAGTGACTCGGCGGCGCGGGGATAGGGCGATGGGACGGAGATGCGACGGCGGGCGGTTCGGCGCGGGGCGGGGCGCAGACCCATGCCTGTCCCTTCCGATAAAGTTTTTGGGGGGCAGGGGCTTTTAACAAAAAGCCCCCCTGCGCATCTCCCCCCGAAAAAAACGGCCTGTGATCCGATCAAAGATCACAGGCGGGAATTTTATTCCGCGATATCCACGACGGCTTTTTTGCCGACGATAGCGGCGGCGGCCTTCATGACCGCGCGGATGGATTTCGCATTTTTACCGTGCTTGCCGATTACCTTACCCATATCGGATTCAGTCACGCGGAGGGAAAAGACGATGGTGTCGCCCTCCTCGCGTTCATCAACAGTCACCGAATCGGGGCAATCAACAATCGCGCGCGAGATATCGGTCAGCAACTGCTTCAGCTCCGGCATGGCGGTCACCCGATGATGTTCTGCTTCTTGAGGAGCGCGCGGACGGTATCGGTAGGCTGCGCGCCGTTTTTGATCCACTGAGCGGCCTTTTCGGCGTCGATGGAGACCTCGGCGGGATCGGTCATGGGATTATAGTAGCCGAGCTGCTCGATGAAGCGGCCGTCGCGGGGATATCTGGAATCCGCGACCACAATGCGGTAAAAGGGCGCCTTCTTCTGCCCCATTCTTCTGAGTCTGATTTTAACTGCCATGTTAGTTTCCTCCGAACATGAAATTAAGATAGAATTTGATTTATAACAACAGTTGAGCCTTGACACAACCAGTGTTTCCGAAACGGTGAGATCAGCGGAAGCGCCGACCCTTTTTCATCATGCGGCCGAGCTTCCCGCCCGACAGCTCCTTCATCATTTTGCAGGTCTGATCGAACTGCTTGAGGAGACGGTTGACGTCCTCCACCCTCATGCCGGAGCCGGCGGCGATGCGCTTTTTGCGGGAGGGGTTGATAATGGAGGGCTTTCTGCGCTCCTGCGGGGTCATGGAGAGAATGATCGCCTCGAGGCGGTCGATGGCGCGCTCGTCGATCTCGGCGCCTGCCAGCTGCGACTGGTCGATGCCGGGGAGCTTGGCGAGGATGTCCTTCATCGGCCCCATTTTTCTGACCTGCCGGAACTGCTCGAGGAAATCCTCCAGCGTAAATTCCGATTTGCGGAGCTTTCGCTCCAGCTCCGCCGCCTGCTGCTCGTCGTAGGCGGCCTCCGCCTTTTCGATCAGCGAGAGAACGTCGCCCATGCCGAGGATGCGGGAGGCCATGCGGTCGGGATAGAAGGGCTCGATGGCGTCGAGCTTTTCCCCTACGCCGACATATTTGATGGGCTTGCCGGTGACGAAGCGGACCGAGAGCGCCGCGCCGCCCCGCGTATCTCCGTCGAGCTTGGTCAGGATCACGCCGGTGATATCGAGCATTCCGTTAAAGGTCTCCGCGACGTTGACGGCGTCCTGCCCCAGCATGGCGTCGATGACGAGGAGGATCTCGTTCGGCTCGACGGTCTGCTTGATGTCGCGAAGCTCCTCCATCATTTTTTCGTCGATATGAAGCCGTCCGGCGGTATCGATGAAGACGATGTCATGCCCGTGCCGGCGGGCGTGTTCGATCCCCGCCTCTGCGATTCTGACGGGGGAGACGTCGGTCCCCATCGAGAAGACGGGGATATCGAGCTGTCCGCCGATCACCTCCAGCTGTCGGATGGCAGCCGGGCGGTAGACGTCGCAGGCGACGAGCAGCGGCCTTCTGCCCTGCTTCTTGAAGCTCCCGGCGAGCTTGCCGCAGTGGGTGGTCTTACCGGCGCCCTGAAGGCCTACCATCATGACGATCGTAGGGGGACGGGAGGCGAGGTGAATGCGCTCGTTTTCCCCTCCCATCAGCGCCGTCAGCTCTTCGTTCACGATCTTGACGATCTGCTGCGCCGGCAGGAGGCTGTTGATCACGTCTGCGCCTACGGCGCGCTCCGTGACCTTCTTGATGAATTCTCGGACAACCTTGAAGTTGACGTCCGCCTCCAGCAGCGCGAGCTTGATCTCCCGCATTCCGGCTCTGACGTCTTCCTCGGTGAGTTTTCCCTTGTTCTTGAATTTTTTGAAGGCGGCATTGATTTTTTCGGTTAGATTCTGGAACATCGATGATCCTTTCCCCTTCTTCTGCGGCGGAACCGGCGGCGCGTTCAGCGGTTTCCGATCCGCTCCGCCGCCTGTATGATCTCCGAAACGTCGACGCCGCAGTCCCGTCCGATCGCCTTCGCCCTTGCAAGGATGCAGTCTACATCCTGCCCGATGGCATCAAAGCGCGCGGCCAGCCCGAGCTTTCCCTCCAGCTCCGAGAGGAGCTGCTCTGCCTTGACCAGCCGGTCCCGCACGCCCTGCCGGGTGATCCCCGTCAGCTCCGCGATCTCCGAGAGCGAAAGGTCGTCGTTATAAAACAGCTCCGCCGCCTCCCGCTGCGGCTCTGACAGAAGCTCGCCGTAGAAGTCAAGCAGGCGCGACAGGATCAGATTTTTGGACACCCGAATCGCCTCCGTATCGGTGTAAAGCAAATTGCCTTACACATTATAGCAGATCGTGCCGCCGCTGTCAAGCCCTTTTCTTCCGCCTCGGAGTGCTGTATGTAAATTTTTTGTGAACGAAGGAGACGCAGGGGCGCGGGGAGACGCGGGGAGACGCGGGGAGACGCGGGGAGGCGCGGAGGGGGCTTTTTGGAAAAAGCCCCCCTCCACCCCCAAAAACTTTTGCCGTGGGGGCATGGGGGTGGTCGGCAGAAGGGCGGTCGCTGCGCGGAGGTCGGGGTGGGGGGCTTCGTTGTTGCTGCGCGGGCGCGCCGCCGCCACCTATCGGTTCGGGACGGGATCGATTGGGTGCGGGGAATGGGATGGTCGGCAGCGGGCTGTTGCTGCGCGGGCGCGCCGCCGCCACCTATCGGTTCGGGGGCGGGATCGATAGGGCGCGGGGAATGGATGAACGGCAGAGGGGTTGTCGCTGCGAGGACGCCTCAAAAGTTAAAAAGAAAAGGGGTTGGGGATGCGGTTTGCGAGGCGTG
>CALWTY010000073.1 GCA_944384585.1 uncultured Clostridia bacterium
TAAGGCAGAGGTTTCAAGGACTTTTCATGTCCTTTTGTGCCTTCTGCGTTGCAGAAAGGAATGGTCATAAAAATGAACAACTTGATTGCCGGTATAAAACGCTATGATATGACGCCTCCCGTCGGAGTGCGTCTGGCAGGATATCCCCATTATCCGCGGGAAAATACCGGGGCGCACGATCCTCTTTACGCAACGGCGTTTTATCTTGCAAACGGTGCGGAGGAAATTGCGCTGGTGACGCTGGATATCCTGTTCTTTTCGAAAAAATATGCAGCGGAGGTCCGCAAACGAGCGGAAGCCCGCTGCGGGATTCCCGAAAGGCGGATCCTGATCTGCTGCTCTCATACGCATTCCGGCCCGTGGGCTTCCGGGAATCCCGAACTGAAGCGGGAGGGGACGGAGGACGAGGATATTGACGCAGGCTATCTCGCTGCGCTGCTTGATGGCATTGTCGATGTGATTGCGGAAGCAAAAGCCGCAGCATTTCCCTGTCAGATCGGATTCGGAAGCGGTCATTGCGGCGCGGAGCAGGGCGTCGGCGGCAACCGATGCGATCAAAACGGCATTTCCGATCCCTCCGTTAATGTCATTGCATTGAGGGATGCTGAGGGAAGGATCAGGGGAATTCTGACAAACTACGCGCTTCATCCCACCTTCCTGCATGAGGACAGCCTTGTCGTCACCGCAGACTATCCGGGCTATCTCAGAATGTATTTGGAGGGCCGCTATCCCGACGCGGTTGTCGGCTTTGCGCAGGGAGCGTCGGGAGATCAATCCTCCCGCTATTTCCGAAGAGGACAGTCCTTTGAGGAAGCGGAGCGTGTCGGGACGCTGATGGGGCAGACCGCCTCGCGGGTGATTGAGGCGATGACTTTCCGGCAGGAGCTGTCTCTTTCGCACGCATGGAAGGAGCTGCCGATTCCGATACGGGAATATCCGCCGATTGAGGTTTTAGAGCAGCGGGTCAAACAGTATACGGCGGAATATGAGCGGCTGAAAGAGCTAAATGCATCGTATCTGGATGTGCAGAACGCCAATCTCAGGATGCTCGGTGCGGAGGATATGCTCGGCTATGCCCTTTGCGTCAAGGCGGGAAGACGAATTGCGCTGCGGGATGATGAGAATCCCGCGGAGGTCTCCGTTTTCCGTCTGGGAGACTGCATGATCGTGGGATATCCGGGGGAGGTCTTTGTGGAATACGCCCTGAAGGTCAGAACGTCGGGAAAGGCGCGACACATTTTCGTGTTTGAATTGGCAGGCGGATGCCTTCCCGGATATTGCATTAATCAGGAAGCCTATGAAGGGGACGGCTATGAAGCAGGGAACTGTATGCTGGCTCCCGGCTTCGGGGATACGCTGGCAGAGACGGCGCTTACACTGATGGACGAGGTCGGCGGGTGATGGAGTACTATATCGGAATTGATCTCGGTACGACAGCGATCAAGGCGGTGCTGTTTGACGGAAGCGGTCGTTCCGTCCGGCAGGTCTCACGGGAGATCGAATTGTTCTCTACGCCGGACGGAGGGCTGGAGCAGGAGGCGTCCTGCTGGTATGAGCTGCCCTGCCGTCTGATCGGAGAGCTTTGCACGGGGCTTCCGTCGGGAAGCGTCAAGGGAATCGGCGTTTCCTCGCAGGGGATCACGATCCTGCCGGTAGGGCGGGACGGAACGCCGCTCGGCCGCGGGATCAGCTGGCTCGATACCAGAGCGGAGGAGGAGTGTCGGGAGATCGGGGAGGCGATCCCGGAGCAGACGCTCTTCGGGGATCACGGGGCTGCATTTGTCCTCCTGCTATACCCTCCCGAAGCTGCTGTGGATGAAAAAGCACCGCCCTGCGCTGTATGAGCAGGCAATGATGCTTTTGACGCCGATGGAGTATCTGATCCTGCGCTTCTGCGGCCGCGCCGTGACCGACGCGACGATGGCGGGAGGAACGATGCTGTATGATCTGACGGAGCGGCGTCGGAGCGGAGCGCTTTGCCGTCGGTTCGGCATTGCGGAGGAGAAGCTGCCGGAGATTCTGCCGACGACGACCGCCGCGGGATATCTGAATGAGGAGACCAAGGAGAGAACCGGGCTTACGGGAGAAGTGACGGTTGCGGTCGGCGCGCAGGATCAGAAGATCGCCGCATACGGCCTCGGCCTTGAGAATGGAACGGCAACGGTATCGCTGGGGACGGCGAGAGCGCTTGAGATCCCCTGCAGCGGCAGATCGGGCGAGCTTCCGTCTTTTGTGTTTGACGCGGGAGACGGCGAACGGTATCTTCTGGAGGGCTGTATCAATACCTTCGGAGCGGCGATCAAATGGCTGCGGGATCAGGTCTGTGCCGGTATGTCCTATCGGGAGATGGATCGGATGGCGGAAGGGGTTTCCGCAGGCAGCGGAGGCGTGCGGTTTTATCCGCATCTTTCCGGGCAAAGCACCCCGCATTTCGGAAAAAAGCTGCCGTCGGGATGGCAGGGAATTACCCTGCGGACGACGAGAGCGGAGCTGATCCACTCGGTTTACGAGGGTCTGGCCTGCGAGATCAGACTGAATTTGGAGGCGGCGGAGCGGGCAGGCGCGAGGGTGACAAGGCTGAAGCTGTTCGGCGGCGGAAGCAAGAGCGATATTCTCTGCCGGATTCTCTGCGATATCTGCGGGACCGAAATCACGGCGTATGATTTTGCGGAAATCTGCTCCTTCGGCGCTGCCAAGTCCGTTTGCGTCTGTCATTGCCGTCTTACGGGAGTCTGCAGGGAGGAGAACCCGCCGTTTTCCGTTCCTGCCTCCGAGGAAAGACTCTATGTTCCGATCGAAAACGACAGCGATGCGCTGTACCGACGCTATACAGAGGGACTGACGGTGTAACCCGATTCCGTCGACCGAAAGGAGATCGTATGAATAAGATAGGCTTGATTGCAGCGGCGCATCCCGATTATATTGCCGACGGACACGCACGGAACTTTGCGTCCCGTGCGGCGGAGGAGCTTCGCAAGGGCGGAGTGACGGTGGTATACGCGGGAGCGCCGGTGACCGATGCCGCTGCCGCTCTCGACGCGGCGCTTGCGGTGCTGCGCGAGGATTGCGACGGGGTGATCCTCTTTTTCGCTTCCTGGATGGAGTGCCCGACCGCGATGGCGGCTCTGACCGAGCTGCGCCATCTTCCCCTGATGCTCTGGGGCGTTCCGATGTGGAGGTCGGAAGGGCGGGAGATGAGTACGGGCTCCTATGTGTCCTATGCCATGTTCCGCGGGACGGCAGAAAGAGTGGGACTGCGGTTTTCGGAGGTTCTCGGAATGCCGGAGGGGGAGGCGGTGCGGGAGGCGCTGCTATTCTGCCGCGCGGCAGGCGCCGTCAAAAGACTCAGACGGGCGAAGATCGGACTGGTGGGGTATACCTCCATGTCAATCTATACCGGCACCTTCGATCACGTTCTGCTGCGATGGAAAATCGGACCGGAGGTGGAGCAGAGCGACAGCTATTCTCTGATCCGGCGAGCCGAGCACTTCTCGATCGGACAGAAGCGGGAAGCGGAGGTGCTCCTTCGGAACGAGGCGCGGTGCGACGACGACATCCCCCCCGCTATGCTGGAGAAGGCGATGGGACTGTATCTCGCGGTTGAGGAGCTGAAAACCGAACGGGGCTATGACGCTGTCAACGTGAAATGTCAGTATGAATTCTCCAAGGAATACGGCTGACCCTCTGCGTGCCCCTTTCGATGGCGGCGAGCGATTCTTTTGTGGCCTCCTGCGAAGGGGATATCCTCTGCACCGTATCGATGATGATCCTTCAGTATCTGAGCGGACAGACGGTGGCATACGGCGACGCGATCCATCATTGGGACAACATCCTGAAGCTGTCGCCCTGCGGCTTTATGCCCTTCAGCCTTGCCTCCTCCAAGCCGTCGGTGAGAAACTTTATGGAGGGCGTCGGTTTTACCGGGATTCAGACCACCTGTACGATGAAGCCGGGGCGGGTTACGATCCTGCGCCTGATCGAGGATGTCGGACAGTATCGCCTGCTCTGTACAACGGGAGAAGGGCTGTCCTCGACCCGGCCGAGACAGGGCTGTATGCCGGCGTTGGATATCAGGCTGGATTGTGATATCGGGGAGCTGGTGAAGCACTACGCGGGACAGCATTTTGCCGTTTGCGCAGGCGATCTGAGCGAGGAGGTCGAACGTCTGGCAGGGATGCTCGGCGTCGGATTCGTGAGGCTTTGAGCGGCGGCGACAAAAAGAGGGGAGCAGATGAGCATGAAAAGGATATGGATGAGCGCGGTTTCTCTGGCGGCCCTCCTCTTTCTTCTTTGCGCTTGCGGAGGAGAGGAGGGACAGGGGGAGAACACCGACAGCGGAGGCGGAGAAACGGCGGAACAGACTACACAGACGGGAATTCTTCTTGACGGGGCGATTGTGGTGACGGAGGCGCCTTACGGTGCGGCGGGAGACGGATCTGCCGATGATGCCCCCGCTTTCCTGAAGGCGATTGCCGCGGCGGGAGAAGAGGCTGCGATTCTCTTCCTGCCGGACGGGAATTATCATCTCGCGGAAAGCCTTGAAATCCCCGCCAATATCACGCTGTATTTTGATCGGAACGCGATGATCACGACGGCGGAGGGCGTGACGGTGACGCTGAACGGAGCGGTGAAAGCGCCGATCCGGCAGATCTTTTCGGGAGAAGGCAGGATTAAGGGGAGAAGCCCCTCGGTCGGCTATCCGCAATACTTCTCGGCGGGGGAGGCGGAACGGGACGAAAGCCGCGCCGTTCAGTGCGCGGTTGATGTCTTCGCTTCCGTGCGGCTCATGAAAACGGCAGGCAGCTTCCGCTTCGGGGAGATCCGGATTGAAAAGCCGACGGTGATCGAGGGCGCAGGTCGTGTGCGAACGGAAATCGAACGCCTTTCCGGGAAAAATCTCTTCATCATTGCCTCAGACGGCGTGACGGTGCGCAATCTGAATATCACGGGAAACGGGGAAGGCAACCGGGACGACGCCGTCTTCTTCTTCGATACCTCCTCCGACGATCTTTCCGATATCCGGATCGAAAACATTTACAGAGCTTGTCCATTTCAGCCTGCGGCAAGGTGTCCAGTGACTTTTCCCGGTCATGGCGGCGGGCCAGCTCCGACAGGTAGTTGATGGCCTCGTTGCGGAGAACGGTTTTGCAGAAAGCATCCAGCCGGTTCCGTTCCACATAGTCAAAGGTGTATTCGTTCATCTTCTCACCCCCGATCTGCGGGAGAGTGAGAAGATAAAGCTGCTTGCACCGCCTCCTTTATCGGTGACAGCGTGACGGCCCCGGCCCGCACCGAAGAACCGCAGGAAACAACAAATTTCGCCCGGCAGGTCGCAGACCCACCGGGCGAAAGAATAAGTGATATGCGGTTGATTTACATGGTATAGTGCATACTCATGGCCGCTTGTCCCCGTAGCCGGGGACGGGCTTTTTTTGACGGTTTATACCCCGTCGGAATTTGTCGAAACGCTCTTTGCTTCATGGCGGCTCCCTCCGTGGGCCGCCGATCCCGTCAGCGTCAGGGCGTCGTTCCGTATGAGGGCATAGAGAACGGCGGCCTTGATTTGCTCAAAACCGCCGCTGGATAGAAATATAGAATGAGCGCACAAAAGCAACCTGCCCGGCAACGGTTTTTTTCTTTCCCCGTCGGGCGGGGCAGGCTTGTATGTTATGTTTTTAGATTTCTACTTTCTCTTTTGCGTTGTGATACTCTTTCTCAACGGATGCAAGGTATTGTTGCCGGAATGTAATTACGGCAGCTTTATCCGAGGTTACGAAATATCCCCGCCGCGTCTTTTCAACCACTCCCTGCTGTTGCAGTTCCCGGATTGCTTTTCTGACAGTTTCCGGGCTGCTCCCAGCCTCTTTTGCAAAGTCTATGTAAGAAGGCAATTTTGCGCCCAACGCATACTCTCCACGCAAAATACGAAAGAAAATCTCATTGGCAAGACGCTGATACACTTTTTCGTGTACTTCAATGTCCCAACTCATGCAACGCCTCCTTATCCAAATGTCTTTTTGATCTTGTCCAACTCATGCCGGTTCTCCACCCAATTTTCTACATAGCCGCAATTACAGCAAACATAGCGGATCACCGGAATTTTCCCAAATAAGGTCACGGTTGTAGTATAGATATTATTTCCGCTGGTGTATCTTGACGGATTATCCGGCACACGCACGATATTCTCCGAATGGCACTTCGGGCAGCATCTTGTATTTTTCATTGTCACCCTCTCCTTGTAACAAAAAGCAAAACACAGCACTCCGTCAGCAAAACAGCAGCACATATCCAAAGGGCCAATGTCCATGTGCCTACAAATGCTGCAACCAGCAGCATAATCAGCGGAACAAGATATTTACGGGGATGATGCCACAAATCGCTTTCTGTTTTCCAACCACGGATCGGATGCTTCCATTCCAGAATAACCGACAGAATGGCGCTTTGCAGAGCGAATATAAGAAGTGTCCCCACATGGACAAAATCAAGGCCGCCGCTTACCATCTGCCAACTGCAAAGGTAGATGCTGGCGACAATGCTGTTGACCGCAAAGATAAACAAGCAATACTTCCGACAAAATCGCCCCGTCTGTCCGGGAAGCATACGGATTGCCTGCTCCAAATCCGGGTCGCAGGACAGCAGCGTACAGATTGGGGTGTTTAGGCAAAGGATCGCAAGGCCGATAGGGAACATATTCAGTCCTTGAAATTCACCGAACAACAGAGGCAGAAAGCAGGCAATCCCACATAGGCCCGCAGTGTTGATAAGATAGGTCTTGTTCGCCATCAAATAGCGCATCAAGTAGGTGAACACGTTCCCGGCGCGGCCTGTATGCCGGATGGCTTTCTTTGCAACGCCAGCACTGTAAAAATCATAGGCATCCGCAAAGGCCAGATATAACACCGCAGCTATCATGCTTACCACCGCTGCAAGAAGAACCGCTGCCCATTGGCGTACCAGCAAAATAACGGACAAAATACCGGCTGCCCAAAGGATTGGCAGCACAGCAAGACCTTTCCGGCACATCCCATACCCCGCCGCCGTTACCACACACGCCATACAGCCGCAGATAATCGCAACAAAAATTTCCCATACGCTCCATGAGGCAACAGCGAAGAACAGTGCCCAGATCAGTAATGTTTTCGTAATCAGGGTGTGCGCTCCCAGCACCAGTACATAGGAAAAGACAAAGCTGCGGTTATCAAAGGGGAGCATAAACATCCCCAGCATCGCTTCCATGTGCCGCCGCCCGGTAAGCAACTGCCACATGATACCGGCGGTAAAAAAGGTTGAAGTCAGGTAGAGAATAAATGGCGCAATCTCAACCCGAAATTCAGCCGCATAGACCGCGATAAACAGGATAACCGCAGCCAGCAGGCTTTTTCTGGCGCTCTCATACTTTGCGCCAAAAAACTGTTTGGAGAGTGCTTTAATGGTGTTCTTCATCGGCCAGCACCTCCCGGATGTTTCCGGCAGCAATCTCCGCGCCAGTGAATGTCTGGCTGATCCTGCCATGCTCCAAAACCAGTACGCGGTCAGAGGTCAAACAAATGCTTTCTAAGATA
>CALWTY010000074.1 GCA_944384585.1 uncultured Clostridia bacterium
GATGCGGTTTGCGAGGCGTGCGGCGCGGGAGTCGGGGAGGCTTCGCTGTCGCTGCGCGGAGGTCGGGGCGGGCGATCCGGGGACGGACGGTTCGGGGCGGGATCGATTGGACGCGGGGAATGGATGGGTCGGCAGGGGAGCGGTCGCTGCGCCGACTGCCTCAAAAGTTTAATCGAAAAGTGGTTGGGGATGCGGTTTGCGAGGCGTGCGGCGCGGGAGTCGGGGAGGCTTCGCTGTCGCTGCGCGGAGGTCGGGGCGGGCGATCTGGGGACGGACGGTTCGGCGCCGGGCGCGCCGCCGCCACCTAACGGTTCGGGGCGGGATCGATTGGGTGCGGGGAATGGATGAACGGCAGAAGGGTGGGGCGCGGGAGAGGCTGAAATACAAAGCAAAGGGTAGGCTGCGGAAGGCTGCATTTTCAAATGATGCGCGATATGTTAATAAAAAGCGCATTAAATCATTTCCTTTTTGGAACAGATGATGTAAAATACATATAAAAACACCGGAAATATGGGAGGAAAAATGAGCAAAAAAGCATTGTTATTTTTCGCAATATCCCTGTTGTTGCTTCAGCACCTGTTATTTGGCGTTTCTTCGCAGGGAAAGGAAGCGGTAATATGTAAAATTAATTTTGACTCACTTTCAGCGCTGAAAGCATACGTTCCCTCCGGGGCGGAGAACTGCCACGACGCTGGCGCCGGGGTCGGCGGGACGGGCGCGTTGGTTCTGAGGGGGGACGAGGGCAAGCATATAATGATCAGCTTTGTCGGGGTGTCGATACTGCCGGATATCGAATATACGGTATCTTACGATATTCGTATGCCCGCTACGGCAGAGATCGCGGCGCCCAACGGCGCGGGAGCGAAGGTGTTTTTTCGCTGTGGTACCAACGATGACACCCGCACCGGAATCGGAAATGACGGCTCGGGGGAATGGCGGCGGGTCGAGGAGACGGTGCGATCCTCCGTTGCGGCCGACAGAATACAGTTTTGCTTTCTCAATTCCCTTTCGGGGACGGAGGTTTATATCGACAATTTCCGACTTGTCACGTCCGACCCCGCCTATTCCGTTGACAGGGAGCTGTACAACCGCGATTGTGCGATCGAAAAGGAGATTGAACATCCTGCCTTCCGCTTTGACAGCCTCGAAGCGGTATTGAGCTGGAGCTCGACGACCGCTTCGAATTACGCGCCGGGGGAAGGGATCGACGGCTCCGGGGCGATGCGGATTGTTGCCGCAGGGACTGCGACGCAGCGTTTCCGGGTGACGGGACTGCCGCTTGAGAGTGGGTTATGGAGGCTCGGGTTCAGCTTTCGCGTCGATGAAACGGTCAATCTGGTGAAGATCAGCAGCGACACCGGAGCAAAGCTCTACATCTCGGGCGCCGACGACAGCTACAACCGTGTCGGAATGCCGAGCAATCATGACGGGGAATGGCAGACAGTGTCCATGGCGGTGCCGGTGATCAGTGGGGGAACGATCCAACTGACCCTGCGGGATGTTCCGGCAGGAACGGTTATCCTGATCGACGAGATCCGTGTCGGAGCGGTTGATCTGCAAAAGGAATCGGTGGAGGAGCATTTTGCCCCGGTCGAGCCGATCGAGGCAGATCCGATCGTTCTCTTCGGGACGGAAGAGAACGCCGTCTCTTCGGACAGCGCATCGGAGACAGGGCAGCCGCTTACAGGGAATTCCGGGGAGGCGGAGCCGTCTGCCAGAGAGGGCAGGGCGGCGATCCTGTTGATCCCGGCGGCGGTGCTGCTCACGGCAACGGCTGTGATTCTCTGCGGAAAAAGAAAAGGGGGAAAGAAAGCATGACATTCGGTCGATTCCGGAAAATCCTTGCCGTTGTGCTGTCGACGGCACTTTTGACGGGGGCGGTCTGCCTGAGGCTGTTCTCACGCGAGGAGTCGGACGGAAGGGCGGGAACCATTGCCACTAAGCGGGAGCAGGAGGCTGCGGAGGCGCTGTTTCGTCGGTATTTCGAGGGGGATCGGCTGCCTTTTTCCTTCCGGATCGGACAAGAACAGATCACGGCGTTTGACGATGCGTTCACTGTGACGCGGGGGCAAAACGGCCTGTCGGCGCTGCACAAAGAGACGGGGCTGAAGGTGGATGTGATCTGGGAATGTGATTTTGAATATGCCGAGATGGAATGGCAGATTTCCATTGAAAACACGGGGACAGAGACCGCTCCCGTGATCAGTGAACTGTACGCCGTTGATCTGACGCTGAGCGGCAGCAATCCCTGCCTGAACCACTCCATGGGGGATGTGGTCGACGACCCCTACAGTTATGCGGCGTTCGATACGCCGCTGGCAGACGGGATGCGGATGAGCTTCGAGCCGGGCTGCGGGAAATCGACGGGGCATCAGCGCCCCTACTACCGATTGACGACCGAGGAGGGCGGGCTGATTCTGGCACTTGGCTGGCAGGGACGCTGGAAAATGAGCTTTGAAGCCATGCCGGGACAAGAGGGTGGCTCAGAGGTCTCGGTCCGGGGCGGGCAATATGAGCTGTGCGCGGCGCTTGAGCCGGGAGAAAAGATCATCACCCCCTCGGTAGTATTGATCAAATTCGAGGGCAGCGACAAATTCCGACAGATCAATCTCTGGCGCAGATGGTTTTATGACTGTGCCGCGATCCGCAATGAGAGGGGGGAACTGTTCGGTACACAGATCTCCTATGGTCCGTCGATGTCGGTGACGCCCGATCAGAATGAAGAAAATATGGTGGCCGAGCTCGAACGGTACCTCAAAAATTACCGCAATACCCTCTATTGGATCGACGCGGGTTGGTATCCGATCTACGGCGGGCAGAGTCTGCCTGTCACAAATTCATATTGGCGGTATACCGGAACCTGGCGCATTGACACCAAGCGTTTCCCCACCAAATTCCGCAAGGTAAAGGAGACGATGGCGGAGGGAACGAAGCTGATGCTGTGGTTCGAGCCGGAGCGGGTAACACTGGGAACAGAGCTGTATGAACGGAAGGAGCTGCTTCTGACCGGAAACGGCGCAGAAAAATACGCGGTGCTGCTGGATATGGGCAATCCGGAGGCGGTTCGCGTTGCGGCGGAGCGCGTGGTGGGAATCATGAAAGAGGCGGAGGTCGACATCTATCGTCAGGATTTCAACATCGATCCGTGGTCCTTCTGGCATCTGGGGGATCTTGATGCGGGAGAGAATCGGCTCGGCATGACGGAAAACCGATATGTCAGGGGGCTGATGAGCTATTATCGGACGATCCTGGCACACACCGATAATCCCCTGGATATGTGCGCATCGGGCGGGATGCGGAGCGATATCAGCGTGATGAAATTTTCGATCAACATGACCTTGACCGATACCGATTTCTCGGAGCTGACGCTCCATCAGAACATCCGTCTCTGCTATAACGAATGGTTTTCGATGTATTACGGGCCGGGCAGTGAAGATCCGTATTCGGCTGCCTCGACCTTATCATATGTCACCTCAGCGTCCGGGCAGGGGGTCTGGGATCAGATCGATCATCTGTTCCTGGGGGATTATTATCCTCTGACTGAGCATTCCACCGAAGAGGACGCCTGGTGCGGTTACGAGTTTTTCGATAATCGGTATCGGGAGGGCTTTGTTGTGATGATCCGACGTCCCGATTCCGAAACCTCGTCGCATCGGCAGAAGCTTTACGGCCTTGAGCCCGACACGAAATATCTGGTCACGGAGCTGTTCGGCGGGAAATCCACCGTAAAAAGCGGAGAGGAGCTGATGACGGAAGGGCTTGGCATATGGCTTTCGGAGGGCTCGGCGGCGATCTATCGGCTGAAGGCGGGAGAAAAGTAACGGGGGGAAAGGAATGAACGGTAAGATAAAACGAAGATTGACTGCGGTGCTGGCAGGCCTGATGCTGTTGAGTGCAGCCTCCTGCGGCGGAGGGGAGGAGGAGAATCGCGACAGCGCCGGAACCGACAGCGTCTCGGTCAGCGAAAGCGGAACGACCCTGACCGACGACGGGACAGAATCCGGCAGCCCCGGGCTCAGCGCGCTGGTTTCCCCCGAACGGTTTGTCCCGCCGGCATCGGGAGGCGAGCCGACAGAGGCCGATCGAACGGCGCTCTCAGCGGTCGGGAAGGCTCTGTTCAATGGCGGAGCGGTCTTCTCTCTTGTGCTGAACGGGGAGAAAATCGGGGCGGAAGAGGGGCTTGAGGTGACGGGAGGAGAAGGGGAGCTGACGGTCATTTTGGACGATACCCTTTCTCTTCGGATTACAAGCCGTGAGGAGCGCGAATCGGCGGCCCTTGTGTTGAGGGCGGAACTGCGGAATCTCGGGGACGGGAAGCTGACGGTGTCCGACATCCGATGGCAAAATGCGCTGACGCTTCTTGAAAAGACCCTGTGGCTCGGCTGTCTGACAGAGGAGGAGGAGGGACTCGGCTTCCGCCGCGTTCCCCTGCGCCCCGGAATGGAGATCGCTCTTCGCGGCGGTCGTGGAGGCGTACTGCCCGGCTTTACCGTGACGGGAGAAGGTTACGGCCTCATCGCGATGCAGAGCGCCGCGTCCGGCGAAGCGGTGCTGAGGGCGTCCTATTCTTCGGCGGGGGCGGGGAAGGCGCCGAACGTCCGTCTTGC
This sequence comes from uncultured Clostridia bacterium, assembly GCA_944384585.1. Classification (GTDB taxonomy): domain Bacteria; phylum Bacillota; class Clostridia; order Oscillospirales; family CAG-272; genus Colimorpha_A. The sequence goes on from CALWTY010000074.1 coordinate 4,608, forward strand.
GGTCGACCTCGGCTTCGGAGAGGATAGCCTGACGCTCGACGGCGGGGAGAGCTGTCTTGCCGCTGAAATTGTACTGATTGCCTATGCGCCCGACGCCGACCTGATTCATATTGCCTCGCTCTTCGCCGGCAGGCCGGGCGGCGGGGATCGGGCGGATTGATGCATTGACCATAACGTAATAAAGTAAGTGTGATATGTTAACTAAATGCGCCATATGTTATTTGCATAAACCGAAACATATGATACAATAAATATGGCGTAATTCCGAAACAATTTGTTGAAAGTTATAAAGGAGTACTGCCATGACCCTAAAGGAATTCTGCTCAAAAATTGATTATTCATATCTTGGCTGGATCTGTGAACGGTCGGTGGTTCGCGACTTTTGCGAGAAGGCGCTGGAATACGGCTTTGCTTCGGTCTGCGTCAACCCGGATCAGGTCTCCTATGCCGCCTCCCTGCTGAAAGGGAGAGCCGGGGTCAGCTGTGTCTGCGGATTTCCCTGCGGCGCGAATTCGACGGCGATCAAGATTGCGGAGGCGCTGGAGGCGATTGACAACGGAGCGACAGACGTGGATATCGTTTCGAATCTCAGCATGGTGAGAAACCGGGAGCTGGACAGGCTGGCGCGGGAATACCGGGAGATTGTCGCGGCGGTCCGGGAAAAGAAGCCCGATACCGTGATCAAATTCATCATCTACGCGCCCTACGGGAGCAATCCCTGCCTGACCGACGAGGAGCTGAAGGCGGTTTCGGCGGCGGTCGATGCATCGGGGGCGGACTATATCAAATTCGTCGCAGATCCCGCTTTGATCAAGGGGTACATCGGATCGACCGTCAAGATGAAGTTTTCGGGCTGCAGCAGCTTCGGCGTGACGCTTGACGCAGTCGAAAAGGGCTGTGAGCGGGTGGGATGCGACGAAAACATCGTGCCTTGGATCGAAGCAAACAAAACGGTATTTGAGGAGAGATAACCATGAAAGCAGAGCAGAACGAAAAGGTGGCGGTGGTGACCGGCGCGGGCGGCTGCATCGGGAGCGCCATTGCAAGGAAACTGACCGTAAACGGCGCGCGGGTGGTCATCGCGGATCTTGAAAACGAGGGAAGCAGACGCCTGGCAAAGGAGCTGCCCGGGTCGCGGCTGATCCCGACCGACGTGACACGGGAGGAGAGCGTGAAGGCGTTGGTGAGCGGGACAATCGATGCCTTCGGCAGAATCGACATTCTTGTCAACAACGCGGGGATTAACACCCCGGTCGAGGCGCGGCGGAATATCAACGACTATCAGGACGAGATCTGGAACAGGATCATGGAGGTCGACCTCCGCGGCGTCTATTTGATGTCAAAGCACGTCTCGGCGGAAATGGTGCGGCAAGGGGGCGGACGAATCATTCAGATCAGCTCGGTCGCCGGCGTTGTGGCACTGCGGCAGCAGAGCGCCTTTGTTGCCGCCAAGGGCGGCGTGATCGCCTTCACCCGCGCGATGGCGATTGAGCTTGCGGCGGACAATGTGCTGGTCAACTGCGTCGCGCCCGGCTCCATCTCCAATGCCGACTTCAAGGATGCCGCCAAAAACGAATCGCTTCTGTCGCATATTCCGATGGGGCGGCAGGGACGGCCGGAGGAGGTCGCGGCGCTGGTTGCCTTCCTTGCCGGTCCGGAGGCAAGCTATATCACGGGCGGACTTTTTCCCGTCGACGGGGGCTGGACGAGCGGCTATATGCGGAATTGGTAACCGATCCCCGTCCCGGCACAACGCAACAATAATCAGGAGGATGATACTATGAACGTTAGAAAAGCAGCAGCGTTTCTTTTGGCGATTCTTATGATCCCGGCGGCGGTATCCTGCGTCTCTGAGAGGACCGATCCTCAGGATAGTCAGACCGTCGGAACAACGGCGGCGGTTGGGGGGGACGAATCCTCCTCGGGGGAAGCACTCGCGATTCCCGAGGACGCGTACTATGACGGCTACAGCTTCGATATCCTCACATGGGCGCCGGCAGGAGGGGAATGGCAATACTCGACCTTCAATATTACCTCCGATTCTACGGAGGATCGCGTCAGCGAGGCCTGCTACAAGCGTAACAACGCCATCACACAGCGGCTCGGTGTGGTCGTGAAGGAGGATCCCTCCGGCAATGCGATCTCGCTGGATCGGCTGAATCAGCTTGTGATGGGGGCGCCCGACGAATACGATCTGATTCTGCTGAAGGATCGGTTTGCCTTCAGTGCCTCCTGCGAGGGGCTGTTGATCCCGTATACCGATCTGCCGCATGTTGATCTTGAGAGAAGCTGGTGGTATCCGAATATGACGGAAGCGCTTACTGTCAACGGCAAGATCTATTTCGCTTACGGAACGCATAATATGGACACCTTCAACATGCTCCAGATCATGCTCTTTAACAAGGATTTCATCAAGGACAACAACTATGAAAACCCGTATGAACTTGTCCGTAAGGGCGAATGGACCATTGACAAACTGTTTGAGCTGGCGATGAACTTTGCGAGCGATGAAAACAATGATAACGAGATGAAGGCGGAGGACGATCTCTTCGGAGTGATCGCCTCGCAGGACACCTGGTACACGAATTTCGGCCCTGTGAGCGGGCATGAGATCATCACCAAGGACGAGAAGGATGCGCCGGTTATCAATGTCCTGAACGACGAGACGCTGATCACCCTCTGGCAGAAGATTCTGAACTACGAAAAGCAGAAGGGAACCTCTAAAAATTTGTTCCCAGTATTAAATTTTGCGATTCAACGGCGAAAAATGAAATCAGAGCGGCGAAT
>CALWTY010000075.1 GCA_944384585.1 uncultured Clostridia bacterium
GTGCTTCGTCTTCGCGATGCGGGTACATTCTGTTTCGCTTCGCGGGGCGGGGCGTTTTTTTGCGCCGCCCCGATATGTTCTGCCTGCGGCGGGGGATACGCCACAGGGGGCTTTTTGGGGAAAAGCCCCCCTGCACCCCCAAAACCCTTGACTTGGGGGGTGGGGGGATGGGATGGCGGCCAGGGATATTGTACCGCGAAGGGGGGATGTAGTGTGGTGGGATGGCAGAGGGGGTGTGCGGCGAACTGCGACCGCGACGAGGGAGTGCCATCCCAAAACCCTTGTCTTGGGGGGTGGAGGGTATGGGATGGCGGCGTGCGGGGATGCAAAAACGGCCGCGCTTTTGAGGCGCGGTCGCGGCATGGTGCTTCGTCTTCGCGATGCGGGTACATTCTGTTTCGCTTCGCGGGGCGGGGGCGTTTTTTTGCGCCGCCCCGATATGTTCTGCCTGCCGCCGGCGGGGGGGACGCGCTGTGGGGGGCTTTTTAGGGAAAAGCCCCCCACGCCCCCAAAACCCTTGTCTTGGGGGGTGGAGGGTATGGGATGGCGGCCAGGGATATTGTGCGGCGAGGGGGATGTGGTATGGTGAGGCGACAGAGATATTGTGCGGCGAGGGGGAGATAGCGTGATGGGGACACGCTGCGTTCCGACAGCTTTTGTGGGGCTTATCTGCCGGGATTCTCCTGCTTGCGCCCCTCCTCCCCGATCAGACATCGTATCACATACCCCGCGATGAGCAGTCCGCCCACCGACGGGACGAAAGAGATCGAGGCGGGGGTTCTCTCCCCCGTCTTTCTCGGCTCCTCCCTGCTGTACAGCACCGTCAGCTCCGTGATGCCCCGCCTCCTCAGCTCCCTCCTCATCACGCGGGCGAGGGGGCACACGGCGGTCTCCGACAGTCTTGCGATCGTCAGCTGCCGGGGGTCGAGCTTATTGCCCGTTCCCATCGAAGAGATCATCGGGATCCCCGCCTCCGCCGCCGCCGAGACAATCGCCAGCTTGGAGGCGACGGTATCGATGGCATCCACGATAAAATCGGGGGCTGCCTCCCTGATGATCTCTCTCACATTGCCCTCCTCCGCAAAGACCGGCAGCCCCTTCGCGCGGCATTCCGGATTGATTCTTGCGATCCTCTCGAGGGCGGCCTCCGTCTTACGCCGACCGATCGTTCCGGTATCGGCGATGAGCTGTCTGTTGAGGTTCGATTCCGCCACGACGTCCCCGTCCACGACGGTGATCGCGCCGATCCCGCCCCGCACGAGCCCCTCCACGGCATAGCTGCCCACGCCTCCCACTCCGAAGACGAGGACGGAGGAGGAGGCGAGGAGTCTGATCTTTTCCTCTCCGATCAGGGCTGCCTGCCTGCTCTGCCATTCACTGACCGCCATATTGCTCCTGCCTTCCGGCGGCCGCTGCCGCCCTTATTGATTCTCATAGGTTCTCAGGATAAACTGCGAGACCTCCGATTTGGTCTGTCTCAGATCCATCGCCTGCTTTTCGATGAAGCGGTGCGCGTTATCCTCATCCATTCCGAGCTTGGAGATCAGCACCCATTTGGCGTGATTGACCAATCGTATCTCGTCCATTCTCTTCTGCATCGACTCATTCTTCTTCTCCGCCTTGGCGAGTCTTGCATGGAGGGCGGCGGCGATGCGCACCGCCTGCAGCACGATACTGCCCGACACCGGCTTGGAGAGGACGATGACCCCCGACTCCTCGGTCTTATAGGAGATCTGATCGAAGACCTCGTTTTTCACCAGCAGGATCACGCCCTCGATTCCGTTTTCCGCCGCCTGCGCGGCGAAATCCGCCCCGAACTCATCCTTCAGCGGCGTATTGACCACGATCAGGTCATAGGAAGCGGCATTGAGTCTTCTTCTTGCCTCCGCCGCGCTGCTGACGGGGGAGGAGGCGTCATAATCGTTCCCTGTCAGCACCGACGTGAGATATTCCGTCCCTCGTTCGCTGCCGGAGGCGATCAGCGCCCGTTTCGGCTCTCTGTTGAATCCCATACGGGCTTATCCCTCCGCCATCAGGACGCTTCGTATCGCCTCCGGGAGCGCCTCCGACAGGAAGGCGCTTTCCGCCGCCCTCCTTTTCGCCTCCTCCCGGCTCTGCGGCAGGCGCTGCAGGCGGGACAGGAGCGCCTCCGGCGCGTCATACAGGTTCAAATCGAGGGGCTCCGGCGGAGTCATTCCCCTTCTGATGCCGTCCAGCCCCGCTCTGATCAGCAGGGTGAAGGCGATATAGGGATTGGTCTCGCAGTCGGGGGATCGCAGTTCAAGCCTCCTGTATTCCCCGGTTGCGGCGGGGATTCGTATCAGCTGCGACCGGTTCTGCGCCGACCACGACACATATTTCGGCGCCTTTCTGTCCCCCAACCTGCGGTATGACTCCGGGCTTGGGTTCAAAAAGAAGGTCATCTCCGTGATATGGGCAAGGATCCCCGCCATAAACGCCTGCATCGGGTCCTCCCCGCCCGTCATGCTGTGGACCGACAGGTTGATATGCATCCCGCTGCCCGCCTCCTCCGGGAATGGCTTCGGGGAGAAATCGGCATACAGACCGTTTGACGCGGCTGCGGTTCTGACGACGCTCTTGAAGGTGACGGCGTTATCCGCCGCCGACAGCGGGTCCCCGTACTTGAAGTCGATCTCATTCTGGCCGGGGCCCTCCTCATGATGAGAGGATTCCGGGCGTATCCCCATCTTTTCCAGCGTCAGGCACACCTCTCTTCTGAAATTTTCCCCCTTATCGGCGGGGGCGATATCGAAGTATCCCGCTCTGTCGTACGGCTCCGGCATCGGTTCGCCCCTCTCGTCTGTATTGAAGAGATAGAACTCGAACTCCGGTCCGAAATGGCATACCAGCCCTGCCTCCCTTGCCTCTGCCGCCGCCTTCTTCAGCATCGTGCGCGCATCTCCCTCATACGGCGTTCCGTCGGGGCATCGTATATCGCAGTACAGCCGTATCACCTTCCCGTTCGTCGGTCTCCACGGCAGGATCGCGAGGGTGGAGGGATCCGGGATCAGCATCAGATCCGATTTCTCCACGTCCGTGAAGCCCTCTATCGCGGACGCATCGAAGGATATGCCGCTCTCAAAGGCTCTCTCCAGCTCCCCCGGCATGATCGCGATATTCTTCTGATTGCCGTTTATATCGCAGAATGCCAGCCTGATAAACTTGACATCCTCCTCCTCTATGAACTGCAGTACCTCATCCTTTGTATACATTGCTTTCCTCGTTTCCGGCATCGGCGCCGCTCCTCCGCCGCTGCCCTTTTTTTATGGGAGAGAATTGCTCCTTTTCTTTTATTATACAAAATCCCGCCTTCCTTGTCAAGCATCTGAGGAATGCGGGGGGATGCGCAGGGGACGCGCTGCGGGGGGCTTTTTAGGGAAAAGCCCCCCACGCCCCCAAAACCCTTGTCTTGGGGGGACAGGGCATGGGATGGCGACGGAGGGGATGTGCCGCGAGGGGGGTGTGGTGTGGCGAGGCGACGGGGATGCGCTGCGGGGGGCTTTTTAGGGAAAAGCCCCCCACGCCCCCAAAACCCTTGTCTGGGGGGGACAGGGTATGGGATGGCGGGCGGAGGGGCGTGCCGCGAGGGGGGTGTGGTGTGGCGAGGCGACGGGGATGCGCTGCGGGGGGATGTGGTGTGGCGGGATGGCGGGCGGAGCGATCGTGCCGCGAGGGGTATGTGCGGCGTTCACTACATAAAAGCCCCTGCCCCGAAAGCCGATCGGGGCAGGGGGCATTCATTCTGTCATTTCAATAGGGATTGACGGGCGCCATCTCCCACACCTTCTGCTCCAGCACCCTGACCTTACCCTCCGCCGTGATCGCGAGGGCCTCATTGCCGCGCATGGGATACACTCTTCTGCCGATCGCCTGTCTCCGATTGACGAAGGCCTCCGCGACCGAGCCGTCGATCAGGACGGTCATCCGCAGCGGCTCTCCCTCCTTCAGCCGGAAGGGGGCGCGTTCGACATCCTTCTCCGGCTCGCTGCCCGGCTGATGCGACTCATAGATCAGCTCCCCTGCCTCCTCGTCATACAGGAAGCGCGAGAAGGCGCTGCCGTCCTCCGAGCGATAGAAGGTGATCCCCGCTCTTCCGCCCTTGCCGACCTCCGCGATCAGCTCTGCCTCGCAGCACCGCGAGGAAACGCCGTCGATCTGCCCGTAGGCGCGGCACCGCAGGCGCTTCAGCTCCTCGACCGGGGCGATCCCCAGCGTCCCGTCCTCATTCAGCCACAGGCTGCGCGGCACGCCGTACACGCCCGACCATCCGAAGCGCTCCGCCTCCCGCTCCCGGTTCTCCTTGATCCACGCCCACATGATCTGTCTGCCGTCGGGGGCGATCACCGCCTCCGGCGCGAAATAATGGTTATCGAGCCATGACATTCTTCCGTGTCTTTCCGGGAGGAAGCGGTCGTTTTCCCGGTCATAGCGGCCGATATAATACTGACATCCCTTATTATGGGAGATAAAGAGCTGCAGCCATCGGTCGGTCGGCGCGCCCCCCTCCGCCGCGGGGGGCAGGGGGAGGAAGGAGGGGCACATATCGTCCTCCGTCTCATCGGTCCATGCATTATCGGCGCGTCTGCTGTAGAATCGGTGGAGATACTCCCATGACCGCAGGTCCTGTGAGCGATAGAGATCGGTGGCATCTCCCCTGTAGTACGGGTCGCTGTCCGGCTGTCGTCCGAAGGCATCGAGCAGCGGCAGGTTCCCTGCCTGCATATAATAGTACCCGTCCTTTTTCCATATATTCGAGGGGTCGGCGGCGGCGAGATGCCGCAGGACGCCGTCGCGGTCGACGACGGTGCGCACGCCGAACGCCGTCGCCTCCACCGCCTCCTCCGGGAATTTTTCCCATTTCTCGTATCGGTTCTGCCGGTCGCGGCTGTACGCGAGGCGGATCCCGCTCTGCCGTCCGCTCCTCTCCTCCGCCAGCGCCCAATAGGACAGGTACGCCGTTCCGTCGTCATCGAGGAACGCGCCGCCGCTGAAGATGCCGCCATCGAGGGAATCGGGGATCAGCGCGTCGGGGTGGCGCTCCCAATGAATCAGATCGGGGCTTGACAGATGGCCATAGCGGAAGCTGTCGGAGCAGCAATGATAGAGAAACATCAGATGATATCGTCCGTCGGCGTAGAATGCGCCGTTGGGATCGCCGGGCGTGCCGTCGTCCTCCGGGCAGGCGAAATGGTAGCGGGGGCGGGCGTGATCGGAGAGCAGCCGCTCCCGCAGCGCTCTTGCGCCCTCCAGCCATTGCTTCATGTTCGGTTCACAGTTCATCGACCTATCCTCTTTTCTGTAGGTTAAGCTCACTCCCTTGCGGGGGCGGAGTTTTTGGGGTGTTGTTGGGGGTGCGGGGGTATTTGGGCGCGGTCTCCCGAAGGGGTACGGGGGAGTATTTTTGGGTGCGGGGGAGTATTTTGGGTGAGGGGGAGTATTTTGGGTGCGGGGGAGTATTTTGGGGGCGCGGAGGTGTTATTGGGCGCGGGAACGGGGGAGTTGGTGCGGTCTCCCGAAGGGGTGCGGCGGCAGCGGGGGGCGGGGTGCGGAAGCCGGGGTGCGGGGAATATTTTTGGAGGGGCGGGGATTGGCGCTTTTTTTCCATGTCGGTGGGAAAATCCTTCCGAAACGGGAGTGTAAACGTTTACAATACGAGTATAGCATATCAAATCCGCCTTGTCAAGCCCCTTCCTCCAAAATCTCCTCCCGCCGCTTCCCCGAACCGCTGCCCTCCCGCCGCTGCGGTTGATTTGTTCACAATCCTATGCTACAATCGTTCCGATACAGCCGGGGAAGCCCGGAATCCGGTCGGGAGGAGTCGCGTCGATGGACGATACATTATTAAACTTCAGAACGTTAAGTGCAGGAGAGCTCCGGGGATCGCTGTTCCGGGATTTCATCCGCCTCCAGACGGTGACCGGATGCCTGCGGAAAATAAACGGCCGCTGGGTCATCCGAGACGATCCTTTTGTGGATGATTGGACGGATGAGGATATCGGGCACATCGTCTCCCTCCTGAAGCGGACGATTGCCTCCGGAGGATTTGTTTACGCCGCGTTTTACGGCGGGAAATTGAAGGGCTTTGTTTCGGCCGAACGGGCGCTGTTCGGCGGGGAGCAGCAGTATTGCGACCTGTCCTGTCTTTATGTCTCGGCGGAGCTGAGACGCTGCGGGATCGGCAAATCGCTGTTTCTTGCGGCGAAGCATTGGGCCAAACAAATCGGTGCGAAAAAGCTCTACATCTCTGCGCATTCCGCCGTGGAAAGCCAGGCCTTCTACCATTCGATGGGGTGTGTGGAGGCGGAGGTCTATCATCGGAAACACGTGGAGGACGAGCCGTTCGATTGTCAATTGGAATGCCGTCTTTAGGGGCGGGGACCGGGGGCTTGCGGGGCGTGGGCGAGGAGTGGAAGTAAGATGAGGACAGACGGCGGCAGCCGTCTGTTTTTTAGTGGGATGGCGGGGAATACGGGGTGCGGGACGATAGAGGGGCGGGGCGGCATATTGGGCGGTGGGCGGAGGGGCGTGTGTGTTAGGGGGAGGGTGCGAGGGGCGGCGCGAGGCGGCGCGGGGTGGGGATGACGGTAGGCGGCAGTTTTTTGTGCGGCGGGATGGCGGGGGAGTACGGGGTGCGGGACGATAGAGGGACGGGGCGGTATATCGGGAGGTGGGCGGAGGGGCGTGTGAGATCGGAAGAGCACACGTCGGAACTCCAGTCACTTAGGCAGCTCG
>CALWTY010000076.1 GCA_944384585.1 uncultured Clostridia bacterium
TTGTCTTTAACCGAAAGGAGCGCACAATGATACAAAAAAGCCTGCTTGCCCTGCTGCTGACTGCCGCTCTGAGCGCGGCGGTCGCCGCCGCAAGAGCCGGTGCCTCGGTGATGGGGGTGGAGAAATGCGGCTTTGCCGGGGGCAATATCACAAACGCCAATGTGATCGGGGTCTGCGGCGCGGTCGATCAGTTCAGCGGACGTCTGGTGGTGGGCGGCATCACGAAGGAACTGCTCCGCGCGGCAGGCTATCTCCGGGATCCGGTCGATTACGACAAAATGACGCCCCTTTCCGAGGTGAATATGGAGGAGGCGATGCTGTATCCTTTTGTGGAAAAGGACGATAACCTTACGCATCCGAATTTTGTCTCGATGATCTATGACGCGGAGCTGCTCAAGTTGGCGGCCGACAGGATTCTCTGCGAGGCGGGAGTTAAGATCCTCTATCACACCTTTGTGTGCGAGACGAAAGCAGAAAACGGCAGGATCACCGGCGTGATTATCGCCAATAAGGACGGCCTGTCGGAGATCCGTCCCAAGGCGGTGGTGGACTGTACGGGCGATGCCGATGTGGCGGCATGGTCGGGGGTGCCCTTTGATATCCGTCCCGAGTTCATGCAGTCGGGTACGACGATGTTCGTCTGCGGGAATGTCCGCTATGACGACTATTCGGTTCTCAAGGTGCGCTGTATCGAAGCGTTTGCGCAGGCGCAGCGGGACGGGGTCAGAATCAAAATGTTCGGCCCGGCCGTCGGCCGTCTGCGGAAGGGTGTGATCAACTTCAATCTGACGAGGATACCGTATAACCAAACGGTCGCGGCGGAATATTCGCAGGCAGAGATCGATTCGAGAGAGGAGATCCGGAAGGCGTTCCGGGTTCTAAAGGACTATCTGCCGGAGTTTGCCGATTCCTATATCCTCTACTCCGGTCCGCAGATCGGGGCGCGGGAATCCCGGCATATTCGGGGAGAATATTGCCTGACGGCGCAGGATGTCAGGGACAGAAAGGAGTTCGGGGACGGAATCGGGATGGCGGGATGCCCGATCGATTTCCACGATCCGACCAGGATGGGGGCGAAATGCGGCGGGGTGCTGGAATATGTCAGCGCCTACAAGCTGCCTTACCGAACGCTGGTGCCGCAGAGGATCGAAAATCTGCTTGTCGCGGGAAGATGCCATTCGGCAGAGCAGCTTGCCGCCGCCTCCACGCGGGTTGCCCCGACCTGCTCCGTCATGGGAGAGGCGGCGGGTGTGGGTGCATTCCTTATGATTCGGGACCGATGCGCGGCGGCAGAGGTGAATGTCGCGGCGCTGCAGAGCCGGCTGAGAGCGGGCGGCGCGGTTCTGGAATAAGGAGGGTGCTATGAAATCCATCTATATTGAAAAGCCGGGAACGGTGAGGCTTGCCGAAATCCCGGATCCCCCGATGGAGCCCCGTGACGTCCATGTTCGCGTCCGCTATTGCGGGATCTGCGGCACGGATCTTGGCATTCTCAGCGGCGATATGGGCTTTGTCAGAAGCGGTCTGATCCGCTATCCTGCGCGGATCGGGCATGAATGGTCAGGAATTGTCGAGCGGGTCGGACCGGCGGTTACGATGGTCAGGCCCGGCGACCGCGTGATCGGGGACAACTCGATCTCCTGTGGAGAATGTGAGCATTGCCGGCGGGGGGACTATCTGAAATGCACGCACAGAAGAGGCTCGGTCGGAACGATCCGATGCTGGCCGGGTGCGTTTGCCGAGTATATGCGGATGCCGGAGTGGCATCTCCATGTGCTGCCCGACAACATCAGTATGGAGGAGGCGGCGCTGACGGAGCCCTGCACCATCGCATACAATGCCGTTCTGATGTGTCGGATCACCGGCGGAGAAACGGTGCTTGTCCTCGGAACGGGCGCGATCGGACTGGCTGCCGTCACAATCGCGAAGGTGTTCGGCGCAGGCAAGGTGATCGCGGTAGGCAGACAGGAGGGGAAGCTGGCGATTGCAGAGCGAATGGGCGCGGACGTCGTGATCAACTCGGTCAAGGAGGATGTTCTGCCGGCGGTGCTGCGGGAGACCGATGGCAAAGGAGCCGACTGCGCGGTGGAATGCTCCGGCGCAATCGGCTTTGTCGGGCAGGCCTCCGAGCTGATTGCCGGGAAAGGAATCTTTGCTTTGGCGGGGTTCTATGAAACGACGCTCGACCGCTTCCCGATCGATGACTTTGTCGTCAAGGCGCAGACCCTTTGCGGGACCATCGGCCATCCCGGCGTTCTCGACGCGGTGGTCAGGCTGATTTCGGAGAGAAAACTCGACGTGAAGCCGCTGATTACCGGGGTTGTTCCGATGGAGAAGGGTGTGGAGGCCTTTTATGAGGCGGCCGCCGGCTCTTCGGGACGAATCAAGACCCTGATCGAGTTCAACCGGGAATAGCCTGCCGTTCCGGGCGGAACGCCGCCCTCCGGCAGGGAAGAAATTCGATAATGAACCGTTTTGAAAACGGTGAATTATATCATTAAAATCAACAATTGGAGGAAACAAGTCTGAAAATAAGAAAAAAGCACCAAAATCGCAATTTTGGTACAAAAACAACACCTACTACAAAAGTAGGCTTCGAACGGAGTATGACACCCAATCGTGGGATAGCCCAAACACCTGCACACCGAAACAAATGGGTGATGCCTTGCTTCCAATGCCGGGAGGAATGCTATCCAAATATAGTGGTTGTTTATGCTCAACCGGTATTATTATATCAAATTAAGGCAGAGGTTTCAAGGACTTTTCATGTCCTTTTGTGCCTTCTGCGTTGCAGAAAGGAATGGTCATAAAAATGAAAAAGCGAATCGCAATCGTACTGGTCATTGTCATGGCGCTGACCGCCATGCTTCCCGCCGCTGCCGCAGAAGGCGCCTACACCTTTTCGTCGGAGGCGTTTGTGACCAAATGGAAGAATAAGACGGAGAAGGTCGGTGACGTAAAGCCGAATCTGACCGCCGCCGATTTCTTTGCCGCAGGGGAAGGACAGGACGGTCGGGGTGCGCTGAAGCTCGATACCGACGCAATGGGCTGCCCCGATCGGCCGAGCACGATCGTGGAGCTGACTCTTGCCGATTGCGTCGATATCGCAAAGGGACAGACGGTCATTGTCAAGATCACCGCCAAGGGCAATAAAGCGACGGGAACCTCCGGCTCCCGCATCGCACTCCGTATTGCCGTTGACGACGGCGACGCCGTGAAGCCCGACACGAGATGTTATGTGGTGCAGCCCGGCGACGGCAGCTACGCAACGCACGAAACGGAAGTGACGGCGACCGATCATTGCACCGATCTCAACCTCGTCACCCTGACCGTCACGGCCGGCACCGTTGTTTATATCGACAAGATTGAAGTTGTGGACAAAGCGACAGGCGCCTCGATGTTCAACAGCAGCATTCTGGAAGCGCCGCAGGACGGAGAAGAACAGAATCCCGGAACGGCGGATCCCATTATGATCGCGGCGATCATCACGGCCGGCGTGATTCCCGCCGCCGTTGCGGTGAACAGAAAGAAGAGCCGCAGATAAGCGCTCCGAAGCGGGGGGGACTGTCATCGGTCCTCCCCTTCCTCTTTTCCGCCGGCTGTCACCGTCGGGAAGAGACCAAGGAGCCTGATGGTGCGATGCACCGAAAGGAAATGCAATGAAATCATTCAGTACGATTCTCTCGGAAAGCAGCGGCAGCGCTGTTTTCTTCATGGGACAGGCGGGACTGATTCTCAAGAGCGGGAAGGGAATGACGTTGGGAGTCGATCTCTATCTGACCGACTGCTGCGAGCGCTTCACGGGGTTTAAGAGGCTGATGCCGTACCTTCTGGCGCCGGAGGAGTATGCGTTTGATTATCTGATCGCGACCCATGCGCACTACGACCATTTTGATTATGACGCGATGACGGCGCTGACGGCGCCGGAGAAGACGCGGCTGATTGCGGCCCATGACTGTCGGAAGCCGATCGGGGAGCTTGGAATCCCCTCCGACAAGGTGCGATATGCGGCGAAGGGAGAGCGCCTGGTTTTGGGGGATTTTATCGTTGATACGGTTGAGTGCGATCACGGCTCGCGCAAACCGGAGGCGTTGGGACTGATCATCCGGTTTGACGGCAGATTGGTCTATATCACCGGCGATACCGCGCCGCTTCCCGCGCTGGCGGAGGTGATTGCCGCGCTTCGGATCGATCTGATGATGCTCCCGATCAACGGTGCTTTCGGCAATCTCAACGAGCGGCAGGCGGCGGAGATTTGTCGGATTGTTCGGCCGAATCAGGTGATTCCCTGCCACTATTGGAATTTTGCGGAGCATGGCGGGAACCCCGGACTCTTTGTCGAAGAGCTGAAGCGCCTCTGTCCCGACCAACGCGTCTTATTGATGCGTCCGGGGGAACGATATGGCTTTGCATGAGAGGGGGCAGAGGGATGAGGACCCGAACAGGATGCTACAAAGACAGGCGCGCGATTCTGGTCGAAACCGGGCGGCTGACGGCGGTATTTCTGCCTGATGACGGAGGGAAGCTGGCTTCTCTGACCGATCGGGACGGGAAGGAATATCTGGCACAGGCGGAGGGCAGGTTTTATCGCGTGCTCAGCCGTGAGGGGCGCTACGGCGCTGCGGAATGCAGCGGCTTTGATGATATGTTCCCGACGATCGATCCCTATGTGACACGGGAGGGGATCCTCTGTCCCGATCACGGGGAAATCTGCCGGATGTCGGCAGAGGTGACGGTGGAGCAGGAGGCGGTTCGCTTTTGCTTTCGCTCCCTGTTGTTTCAAACGACCTTCCGCAAGACGGTCACGGAGCGGAACGGAGCGCTGCAGCTCAGCTATCGGATTGAAAATGATTCCGACAGCGATTTCCCCTGTCTTTGGGCGGCGCACTGTATGCTGTCCGGAGAGGATGACGCCGAGATTGTGACTCCTTATTCCGCCGACGCTCCGATTCGGAAAATGTTCGGAGACCGTGTGGAGTCGGAGCTGAACAGAACAAGGCTGACCGGATACGCCCCCGACGGGGAGGCGTACAAGTTTTATTATACCGAGCCGATCCGGGAGGGCATTTGCGGCTGCCGATATCCCTCCGCCAAGAAAATGTTCCTTTTTCGCTACGATCGGGAAGAAATTCCCTATTTAGGGCTCTGGTTCAACAATGGCTCCTGCAAGGGGATGTACAGCATCGGGCTTGAGATTTGCACAGCGCCCTATGACTCCCCGACAGCGGCAGCGGCCGCCGGCGCGGAATGGAGGATTCCCGCTCGTGGAGCATTGAGCTTTACGCTCTTGACGGATCTTGAAGAAATTGAATGAAAAGGAGAGATAAAGAGCAATGAAGGAAGTGAAGCCGCTGATTGTGGCGGTTGACAAGGTAATGCCGATGGCGTCGGAGGTCTATGAATCGAGGATGATTCTGGATCATGTGATTACGGGGCGTGAAAACGTGATCCAAGTGAACCACGGAACGGTGATGCCGGGGGCCGCGCTGGAGGGCGCGGCGCACGAGGACGACGAGATCTACTATATTCTGGGCGGGGAGGGAAAGTTGAGGCTTGACAACACGGTTTATGATATCCGGGCCGGTGAGATTGTCTTTATTCCGGCAGGCTGCATTCATGCGCTCGACAACAGCGGAAGCGACCGCCCGCTGACGATTTTGACGCTGTGGCGGAATTGGAAGGCAAACGACGCCTATCAGAATCGTCTGAAGCTCTGGGGGACCTCCTTCAGAACAATCGATTGACTGCCTGTTTGTATAGAAAAACCGCGCCGGCTTCATGCCGGCGCGGTTTTGGTTTTGTGAAAAAGAGAGAAAGGGGGCAAGGGTTTTGACTAAGATTGCTTGTATTGCTTACGGTACAAGGAGGGGGTGAAGCCTGTGACGGCCTTGAATTGTCGGATGAAATGGACGGTATTGTTATACCCGCACATATTCATGGCAATATACTCGATCTTATCGTCACTCTGCAGCAGCATTTTTTTGGCATACTCGATACGGAAGTCGGTAAGATCCTGCTGAAAGGTGGTGTCGAAAAAGAGTCGGTAGAGGTGCTGAAACCATGTCTTGCTGATATTGCAGGAGGAAGCCGCCAGCTCCAGCGTCCAGCTTTGATACGGATAAATCCGCAGCTTGCTGCGGAATTCCGACATGGTAGGCCAGAGAGGGTGATCGGCGTGCGGATTTTCCTCTTCTCTTATCGTCAAATCATCGGCCAGGCTTTCAAAAAAGCAGGTCATCAGACCGTGAATGACTGCAGCGCTCCTCGGGTGATTTTGCTCATGCACCCTCGACAGCATCTTGATATAGTCGGAAAACAAGGCGGCGTTCCGAAGCGAGATCGGGACGCCGAAGGGAATTCCGTTTTTCTTCAATCCCACATATTCTTCCTCGCTCATATCAAAGTGAAACCAATCGTGGACAAAGTCGACATCGGCGCTGTAAAAGAGCTGCGGCTGCCGTTTATCGTATATGAACATCTGATGGGGCTTCAGAAGATATTTTTCTCCGTTTGAGCAGAACCACGCCTGTGTATGGGCTAAAATCAGCACATATTCGTCGATCCCGTCGGGGCGGTTGTAATAGTAATGATCCTTATGATCGCGGGTCTGGTAGTGGATGTACTTGATATTCATGCCTCTCTCCTTTTTGGGGCGATCCCTCGTTTCATATTATGGGAACCTCTAAAAATTTGTTCCCAGTATTAAATTTTGCGATTCAACGGCGAAAAATGAAATCAGAGCGGCGAATCG
>CALWTY010000077.1 GCA_944384585.1 uncultured Clostridia bacterium
CCCGCCAGTATCTTAACAAGCGGAACATCACGGTAGGTTTTCAGCGTGTTCATATATTGTGGTCGGATAATCATATTGTCCACCTCCTTGTTTCCTACCAATAGTATATCCAAAAACTTGCGAAACGTCAATGGTTTTTACTTGTAATCCGTAAAAACTTTAATTTTCCTAAGACTTTTTACGGCATGAAAATGAATTTGGATATGTAAAAGCGGCATGGATTTCTCCACGCCGCCAAACGAATTATTCTGCTTTCAGAGCGCCGATCTTTTGCAGATAAGCAAATCCATCGGTATGTCCACGAAAATAGATTTGTTCCCGTTCTATATTGTCAGCCTTCATATACAGGCGGAAAAAGGCTGTGAGTATTTCATGTTCCTCGCCGGTAAGATTATATCCAACAAAACCGTTGTGTCTTGGCAAATGGAATATACCCCGTCAATAAGAGGCGCGGTAAAAGCACCTGATAATGCGTTCATGCGATTCACCGTATCATTCATAACGATAACCATTCCTTTCTTTTCTGTGTATAGGCAAAATATAAGACCACCGTGCTTATATGATAGCAAACACAGGCGGCCTTATAAATCGTACATTTTTCAGTTTTGGAGTCAGATGCTTTTACGCCACTTTACGCCAATTTTACGCCATTTGATTAAGAAAACCTAAGATTTTATAAGAAGTTGTGCGACCCGCACCTCCCGAGAAACCCTTGTAGAATGGGCTATTTTCCTTGCTATACCGGCGTTTTCGGGAGGGCGGGATTTTTGATAGATAAAAGTAAGCACAATATTGTGGCGTAGTTACCGGAAGGAAACGATCGGAGGGGAACGGGCAGAGGGTGGCTTGCCTGCATACGGCGGATACCGGAAGCCGTTCCGCCCGCAAGCCGCCCGGCAGGGGGGACTGACGCGTCCGGGCGGGCTTGACAAGAAAGCTTCCGTATGGTACAATCGGAGGCATAGGATCGATCGGAAACCAAGGGGGAAAAGGATACAATGAACGAACCGAACGCGGCACGGACGCTGCCGCCCTGTCCCGTCGAGACGACGCTGTCCCTCATCGGGGACAAATGGAAGGTGCTGATCCTGCGCGAGCTGCTGCCCGGCACGCGGCGCTTCGGGGAGCTGAAGCGCTCGCTCGGCAGCGTGTCGCAAAAGGTGCTGACGGCACAGCTCCGCGCGATGGAGGAGAGCGGGCTTCTGACCAGGACCGTCTATGCGGAGGTGCCGCCCCGGGTGGAATATACGCTGACGGAGCTGGGCAGAAGCCTGCGGCCGATCCTCGACGCCATGCGGCTCTGGGGAGAGGAGTATCGTGCGTCCCTCGGCTGAAGCGCGCTTTTCAAAAAAAGACCGACAGGCGATGGAACACCTGTCGGTCACGGGCCGCAGATCAGAGAACCTCTGCGACCCGTGTCTCACTGCAAGGAGAGACCGAATGTCGGAAGAAGTAAGTGATTACTTCTTTTTCTTGACCGCCGCCACGACGATCACCGCGAGGATGACGGCGGCAGCGGCAAGGATGGCGATCACCGCGGCGGTCGGCAGACCCTCTCCGGAGGAGGGCGTCGCCTCCGTCACGGAGGACCCGGAAGCGGAGGCCGTCGTGCCGTCGGTCGTTCCGACGGGTGGATCGGACGGCTTCTCGGTCGCGATCGGCGCGGCGGGCTTTTCGGTGGAAGCGGGGGGCTCGGTTTCGACCGACTCCGAGCCGAGGTCGATGAAGTTGATCTCGGTCATCGCCACGAATTCCCACATGATCTTGCCGTCGGCAAAGGAGGGGTCGGAGGGCTCGTAGGGCAGGGTCAGCTCGAAGTACTGCGCCGTCACCGGCTCATCGAAGAGGATCTTCTCGTCGAAAACGCCGTTGACGCGGGCGTCGGTCGCCTGCTCGGAATCGAAGACATAATCGGTCACCTTCCGATAGGTCGTACCGTCCTCCGAGGCGGAGACGGTCAGGGTGTTTTCCACCCCGAGACCGATCATGACGTGATAGGCTTTATAGAAGGAAACAATCAGCCGGGAAATGGTTCTCTCAACGCCGAGGTCGATGCGGAGGATCAGCGTCGTGCCGGCGTCGGGGTCGGTGGGGGCGGAGTTGCGGAAGACGACGATGTTTTCATTGTCACTGCCCCATCTTCTCGCCTCTCCCTCGCGGGTGTCGCCGTCAAACAGCTTGTCGATGGAGACGTTGTTCAGGATCTCCGCGATCCCGTTTTTTTCGGCTTCGTAAATTTCCGCCACGGGAGTGGGATGGGAGGCGAGGACGGGGGTGCCGCCGAACGCGGTCAGTACGGCGGACATCAGAAATGCGAACGCTTTTTCATGGTCGATTTCCTTTCTTTACCGAAGATCGGGGTTCTTTTTGCAATTATTACGAGTTATCCGGCTGACGGATTGCGCTTTAAGATGAATACGAACAAATATACAGCAATTTTAGAAAAATGTCAAGTATATTTACAAAAAAGTAACATAGTATTCGTATTTTGACGATCCGTTGCGGGATCAATGCATGAAAATCGAGTTGTTGGGTGAATTCGTCCAAGAACAAGAACCGCCCCCGATGCGCTTCGGGAGCGGTTTTACGATATGGAGTCGGAGGAAGGGCCGACCTCGCGCGATCGCCGGTCATCTCCTGCCGACCGTCAAGCTCCCGTGCGGGGATCCCCGCGTCGAGGGCAAGGGAGGCCGCGATGCCCGCCGCCTCCCCGGAGGAGCGGCAGGTCGGCTGAATGCGGAGGGAGGCCTGCGCCAGGAAATCCGCGCCGAGGCAGCGTCCCGCCACCAGCAGATTCTCAAAGCCCCGAACGACCAGACAGCGGTAGGGGACCTCATAATAGGGACGGTCGTCGTCGGCGGGCTTGTAGCGCGAGACGAACTCGATCGAGTAGCCGTGAATATCGACGGGGTAGGCAGACTGACAGAAGGCGTCCTCGAATTTGCGGCGGGAGAGCAGATCGCTCAGGGTCAGGACATATTCGGTCCTGATGCTGCGGCTCTCGCGCACGCCGACCATCGGGGCGATTTCCGAGATATAGGCATGCTCGAAGCCCTCCATGTATTTTTTGTAAAAGGCAAGCTGTCGGAAGATCGCCTTTTTGCCGTTCAGCTGAACGTTTGTCAGCACGTCGGGATCGGTGCCGCCTCGGAATTCGTAGAATTCGGGGTTGTTGAAGGCGACGCTGTCAGTCCGCCCGGGAACACTGAACATCTGCCAGTAGACGCGGTCGCCCTCCGTCAGATCGCCGGCGGCGACGGCGCGGTCAAAGAGATCGCTCAGCGTGAAGCGCCCCTCGCAGCAGGCGCCGTAGACGGTATACGGCGGGTGATAGAAGCAGGCGTTCTCGATGCCGGTGCGGGCAACCTCCCGATTGAGAAATCGTCCCAGCGCGGGCAGATCGATCCCGCTCACCAGATAGCGCAGGGAGGTCGGCTGATTCTGACCGGTTTCGGGATGCCCGCGGGTGAAGTCCGCGCCCGCCAGCACCGAAACATCCCCGTCGCCGGTGCAGTCGATGAAGAAATCGCCGGCGATGACGATCGTGCCGGCCTTGTTTACGGCGACAAGCGCCTTGATCACGCCCTGCTCGGTGAGGACGTCGGAGAGAAAGGTGTGATAGAGGATCTGCACGCCCGCTTCGGCGCAAAGCTCCTCCAGCACCAGCTTCAGCACCGTCGGATCGAAGGAGCGTCCCTCGTCTCCGAGGCTGCCGTGGTCGAGCAGCTTCTGCCGCAGCCGCAGGCTCAGGTAGGAGCAGGCGGGATCGCCGTCGATATGGGAGTGCATGAGCGGCATGACGAGCGCATTGGAGGCGCTGCCGCCGAGCGAGCCGAACTGCTCGACGAGGAGGACGCGCTTGCCGCTTTCGGCAGCGGAGAGCGCGGCGAATACGCCGGCAGTGCCGCCGCCGCAGACGACGATTTCCGCCTCGTAGGAGGCGGTGAGGCTGCGTTGGGGGATCAGGAATGTTTTCATGGAGACCGCCCTTTCCGCCCTCCGGGGAGGGCTGCTATGATTCGAAGGGGAACGGCGCCGGCTGCCGTCGGAGCGGCACGCACACGGTTGCCTGTCGACCCGCCTGTCGTCGGAGCGGCACGCAGACAACCGCCTGTCATCGGAGCGGCACGCAGACAACCGCCTGCCGTCGGAGCGGCGCACAGGAGTCTCCGGTGAAGCGCAGGAGAAATAAGCCGACCGCACGAAGAGAAGCGCGGGTCATGGCGTGCGGGTCATGGCGTGCGGGTCCCGGCAGTAAGGGTCTGTGCAGGAAGGATTTGAGCTGCGCGGGCTTCGGTGGTGAGGTCAGGGAAGCGCGGGCTTGGCGGGAACCCGCCGCAAGGCGGGCAGGATCAGGCGCTCATGC
Organism: uncultured Clostridia bacterium; assembly: GCA_944384585.1. Taxonomy (GTDB): domain Bacteria; phylum Bacillota; class Clostridia; order Oscillospirales; family CAG-272; genus Colimorpha_A. The sequence continues at coordinate 4,367 of CALWTY010000077.1, forward strand.
CTCTCCCGGATCCTCCGGGCCGTCGTCGGGCTGCCCGTCCGCCCCCGTCGGTTCGCAGTCTTGGCCGGTCTGCTTGTCGGCGGGGAGAGGGACGAGCGATTTTTTGAGGGAAAAGAGGCGCAGAAGCGCATAGAGGCTCAGGCAAAGCTCGGCGCAGCAGAGCAGCAGATCGCCGCCGAGGACATCGGTCCCGGTCAGGCGGGCGATCAGCGCCGACGCGGAATAGGTGATCCCGAGAAGCGACGCCACCGCGGCGGAGGCGACGGAATAGCCGATGCGGGGCTTTCCGACCCGCGTCCGAAGCTCGATCAGGAAGAAGAGCATGAGGGCGGCGAGGGAGATCTGCGAGAGGATCCGGACGGGATCGTTGATGGCGGAGGAGCGGTCGAAATAGAGCCGCAGCAGCGAGACGGCGAACCAGAGAACGGGGAAGAAGCCCAGCCCTGTCAGCAGGGGGGCGTTCCGCTTGCCGGAAAGGGCGTTCATCACCATCGAGGCGGCGGCGGGCAGCGAGAGGAGCAGAAGCACGACGGTAAGAGAAAGCGCCGCGCCCTCCTTCGCGTCGGTGAGGAGGGCGAGAAGGGAATGGCTCAGCACCAGCCCTCCGCCCATTGCGGAAAAGAAGGCCTCGGCGGAGGAGCAGGGGGGAAGCGCCCCCACGGCGGCGTCGGCTTTGGCGGCGGTGAAGAAGGCCGCGAAGAGCAGCAGCGCCGCGAAAAGGAAGAGCGCCCCGCTGAGGATCGTGCCGGCGGAATTGCCGGCGGCAAAGACCCCCTTGCCGGGATCATAGCCGAACTTCAGCACCAGTGTCTGTCCCACCGTTGCGGGGACGGTGAGGATCAGGGTGAGAAGCGCCGACAGGCGGAGCAGATATTCGGCTTGGGGGAAGGCGGGCTGCTCCGACGGGAGCGGCCGGCCGGGACGGTTCATATCCATAGGGCACACAAACGCACAGACGGCGTCCTTTCGATGAATTTGCGGGATTCTTTCCCATCATTATACAACAAAACTTTTTCGATTTCAATAGGAGGAAGATGAATTCCGGCTTTTTTTCGGGGAAGAATAAGGAGGGGCGCAGAGAGGAATCAAGCATTTAATGATCGAGAGTGCTTGATATTTCCCCGGCAAACCGCGGAATCGGAAAGGATGACGGCGATATCCCGCCGAAAACCGCAGGAAATATCAGCACTCTCAATAATAGAGTGCTGATATTTACAAAAAATCAATAATTTACGCTATAACGCTTCATAAAGACGGAGTATAATAGAAGCGTAAACGGGAGGAGCCCCGATAGGGCGCTCCCGTCAATCCAAAACAAATCATCTGAACGGAGGTTAACTGTTATGTTTGGAATCACACCTTATCACAATGATCGCGGGATGTACAATCCCTTCCGTGAGCTTGAGAGAATGGAGCAGGCGCTCTTTTCGGGAAATGACGGACTGTCGACCTTCAGAACCGATATCCGGGACAACGGCGACGCCTATCTGCTGGAAGCGGAGCTGCCCGGCTTCCGTAAGGAGGACATCCACCTTGACCTGTCGGAGAGCGTTCTGACCATCAGCGCCGAACGGCATTCCGAATCGGAGGAAAAGGATGGAAAGGGCAATGTCATCCATTCCGAGAGAAGCTACGGGCGCTTTGAGCGGCGCTTTGATTTGAGCGGCGTCAATGAGGCGGAGATCACGGCGGAATACACCGACGGCGTTCTGAAGCTGACTCTCCCCAAGAAGTCGGCGCTTCCGCCCGAGACCAGACGGCTGCAGATCCGGTAACCCGCCGACGGGGGATCGCCCGGGGATGGGAATCCGCCGACGGGGGATTGCCCGGGATGGGAATCCGCCGACGAGGGATCGCCCGGGATGGGCCCCGGAAGCCTCTTCCGGCAAAAGCTCCTTCGTAAAACGAAAAAACTCCGTGTGTCGGGAAATCCTTCACACGGAGTTTTTTAGAGCCTGTTCACACTAATATTGCGTCAATCAGCATAGAAAAGTAGATAAAGCCACAGAAGATCACGTCCAACTTATCGTAGCGCGTGAAAATCTTCCGAAAGCGTTTCAATCGTAAAAAATAGCGTTCTATTTCGTTCCGTTGTTTGTATCGTTCCTTGTCATACTCCCATGGGTCTTTACGGTTCCT
>CALWTY010000078.1 GCA_944384585.1 uncultured Clostridia bacterium
TATTCCTCCGAAAAATCAAGTATGCATCGCGACATCTTCGTTTTTTTGCCGCAGCCCGCCGCGCGCTCCTCCCCCACGCCCTCTCTTCGGCGGAGCAGACTGTTATCCCCGACACCCGTCGGCCTCCCTTCCCGCTTCCGCGCCCCTCTGCGCGGCAACGGGCGGCGGGAGTCTCCCGCCGCCCGTTTTCCTTACGGGGCTATTCCCTGCTCCGCCATCGCATCGAGCATATTCTCGATCAGGATCCCGTAGCCGACCGCCGGATCGCTCACCATGACGTGGGTCACCGCTCCGACCAGCTTCCCGTTCTGGATGATCGGAGAGCCGCTCATTCCCTGCACGATTCCGCCGGTGCGCTCAAGCAGGCGCTTATCGGTGACTCTGACGACGAAATTCTTGTTGTCGGTTCCGCCGCGGTCGATCTCCGACAGCTCGATCTCATAGCGGATCGCCCCGTCGCCCCCGAGCGTGCAGATCAGCTCCGCCTTTCCCTCCCGGATTTCCTCCCGCAGGCCGATCGGAAGCGGCGCGGGGGTATCGGACGGCTTCTCCGTGAAGATCCCGAAGACGCCGCAGACGGTGTTGCTGAAGACGCCGCCGCTCTTTTCGGGAAGAAAATAGCCCTTGATCTCCCCGGGGCGTCCGGACTTGCCCTTGACGACGCCGCCGATCTCCACCTTCATCGCCGTTCCCTTCCGCAATGGGATCAGCGAGCCGGTTTCTGCGTCGCAGATCCCGTGGCCGAGGCCGCCGAATTCCCCCGTTTCGGGATCGATGAAGGTGACGGTGCCGATGCCGGCGCTGCCGTCCCGAAGCCAAAGCCCCGCCTTATATCGTCCGTCTCCGTCCGACAGGATCGGATAAAGGGTTGTCTGCTGCCGTTCCCCGTCCCGCATCAGCGTCAGTCGGATGCCGCTGCCGCCGCTCTGCTCCACCCGCTTCGTAAAATCGGAAAGCTCCGAAAGCTCCTCTCCGTCTGCCGTCAGGAGGATGTCCCGCACCTTCAGCCCCGCCTCCCGCGCCGGGTTCCGCGTTTTCCCGTCGGCCTTCACATCGGACAGACCGACGACAAGCAGACCCTTTGAGGTGAATTTCACCCCGAACGCCATCCCGCCGGGGCAAAGCGTCATCCCGCTCCGACTCCTTTGATTCTCTTCCTTCGCGGATACCGACGTCCCTGCTCCCGCAAACAGCGCCAGCACCGTGAGCAGTAGGCAGAGCCTCCTCAGCCATGCCGCGGCCGCCGCATTGTTCGTTTTTTTCTGCTGCATTTGATTCTCCCGTTCCCGTTGTTTTTTTCTGTCGTTCTGACCGTGGATACAACATTAATTTGAACCGCGGAGCCGTTTTTATGTGTAACAATTTTTAGTCTTGCGGCGATTTGCTGCCGGTATCGTCCGATTTTGCCGTTGACAGGCCGCGAATAATCCGATAAAATAATGTAAGAATAAAAAAAGAAGGCCGGGCGCTTTTACCCGGCGTGAGGTCCGCATGAACGCTTCCGAAAAATACCGTCGGTTTCTCTGCACCGCCGCAGACGCAGCCTGTCCCGCCGCCCTTCTGCTATCGCTCCCCGCGGCGATCGCCGTCTATCCTCCCTTTGCCGTTCTGCGGCTTCCTCAGATCGGGGAAGGAATGACGACGACGGCAGCGGTTTTCTGCGCCGTGCTTTGCCTCTGCCGCCTGCTCGCCGCTCCCCTCGGCGGGAAGCTGCGACGCGGGGAATGCGTTGAGCTTGTCCTGTCGGCGCTGCTCTTTGCCGCGGCGCTGCTCTTTCGGGGATTCGGCGGCTTCGCCGTCAAAGGATATATTTATGCCTTTGCCGCCTCCCTCACCGCCCCCTATGCGCTTGACCGCCGCTTCCCCGCCCGTGCGAGGAAACGAGCCAACGAGGAAGGCATCCCGTCCGATCCCTTTCCCTCGCCGCAAGCTGACACCTCCCGATGCGACGGCGCTCCGATCGGAAGCGCCCCTGACGGAAATCCCTCCGCCGCGAGGCGGGGCGCGCCCGCACGTCTGCTCTTCTGCCTCTTCTCCCTCGGCTTTCTCCTGACGGCGGGAACGGCGGCTGCGGCGGCATTTGTCTCTTCATTTGCCTTCTCATTCCTCCTCCGCCTCATGGCGCTGCCGATGCTGCTGCTTGCCGCCTGCCTCTGCTGCTGCGGCGAGCGCTGCCGCCTGACGGGGACGCTGACGCGGATTGCCGCCCGTCTCTTCTCCCTTCTTCCCGTTTTTCTTATCCTCGCCTCCGCCGTCGATTATCCCTTTGCCGCTCCGCTGCGCTTCGCTCTGCCGGTCGGACTGCTGCTCTTCCTGGTATTTTCGGCGCTCAACGCCGCCGCCATACGAAAACCGTCCGCTTTTCCTCGATTTTTCAGCCGCTGAACACATCGCGGTCACAATCGAATCGTATCATGGAAGCAGTACCGGCGGGAGCGCTCTCCCGTCTTTTCCGAAAGGAGCTGTATTTCATGAACGATCGCAGCAGAACCGATCCGGCCGCGCCCGCAATGACGGAGCGCAAGAGGATCAGGCTCTCCACTCCCGCTGTCGTCGCGCTCTGCCTCGTCTGCGTGCTGCTCAGCTCGCTGCTGACCTGGGGCATTGCGCTGAAGGCGGTGCGGGAAAGCGGCCCGGAGGCCTCCCCCGACGATATCCGCGTCTATCCCGAAGCCACCGAAAGCACGGCACCCGAATCTCCCGTCGCACTCCCGAAGCTCGACAGCCTCCTCTCAGAGGAAGCCGACGGCGACGCGAAGACTCCCTCCGAAATCTACTATGAAAACCTGCCCTCGGTTGTCGGAATCACCGCCACCGGCGTCACCTCCAATATTTTCGGGCAGACCACCGCAACCGCCAGCTCCGGCAGCGGCTTTGTCATCCGGGAGGACGGCTACATCCTCACCAACAGCCATGTGATCGAAGGGGCTTCCTCCTTCACCGTCAGCTTTTACGACGGCACGACCTATCCTGCGAAGCTGATCGGCTTTGAGAACGAAATCTCGGATCTTGCGGTGCTGAAAATCGACGCCGCGGGGCTGCGCCCCGTCACGCTGGCATCCTCCGATCAGATGGCGGTCGGGCAGGATGTCGTGGTCATCGGCAATCCCCTCGGAGAGCTGACCTTCTCCCTGACCAAAGGGGTGGTCAGCGCCCTCGGACGTCAGATCAACGCCGACGGTAATCCGATCACGATGTTCCAGATCGACGCCGCCGTCAACTCCGGAAACTCGGGCGGCCCTGCCTTTGACAGCCTCGGCCGGGTCGTCGGAGTGGTGACCGCCAAGTATGCCTCCGAAAAGATCGAGGGGCTGGGCTTCTGCATCCCCTCGACCGACGCGGCCGATATCGCCTCCGATCTGATCGAATACGGCTATGTCAAAGGCAGAGCCACCCTCGGTCTCGCCTGCCGCGACGCCGCCGAGCTGTATAATCGCTATTATCTCTACTACGGAAGCCGTGTCAGCCAGATCCGCAATCTGCTCAGTCGGGGCGTGTATGTCGCCGCCGTGACGGAGGGAAGCGCCGCCGACCGCGCGGGGCTGGAACCCGATTGCTATATCACGGCGCTGAACGGCAGCGAGATCAGCGACTGTGCCGCGCTCCGCAGCGCCCTCTCGTCGCTGAAGCCGGGGGAGGAGATCACGCTCCGCTTTTATCGGGACGGCGTCTACGCCGATCTGACCCTGACGCTTGACGAATATTCCCCGCTGAACGGCGTAAAGGTCAGCGCCGGCGATCTTCTGCTCTGACCGCAGAGGCGCGCGCCTCAAACGAAGGGGAACCCGCCCCGCCGTCTCCGCGTCCCGCCTCCGCATATGCTCCCTCAATAACGCGGCCTGCGTGCCGATCTCCGCGATTGTCGCCTCGGCGCCCAGCCTCCGCGCAAGTCCCCTCCGCGTCTGCACCGTCGGCGGCCGCTCCTTTCCCTCCTGTACCGCTTCGCGCACCTCTCCGCCCCTGCTCCCACCGCATCGGGAAGCGGGTCCCGACAATAAACCGACGATACTCCGACCGCCTCACTCCCTGCCCCGTGCCGGGAGTGAAGCGGTTTTCGTATATCACGCAGTCCGTCCCGTCATAATACCAGCCGCCGTTTTTCGGCAGCTTCCTTCTGAGCGCCGAAGGAAGGAGAGGCACAAGCCCCTCCTCCGTCCGCGTGTCGGAAATCCGCCGGATGGCGATCAGCTCCCTCCCCCGATAACAAAGCAGATCAAGGTAAAAGCTGATGATCCGCCCGTCGTTACAGGCAGGATACAGCTCTCCGAGCAGCACGCACCCATGCGCCGCCGCGCCCTCGGTCAGCCTTTGTCCCAGAATCCGATAAAAGTCGTTGAGCCGTCGCCCCGCCTCGCACTCCTCCGAAAAGAGCGGCAGCTCCAGCCGTACCGCCCCGACCCCCGCTCCTCCCGGAACCGAAATTTTCCGCACCGATAATTTCATTGGAACCCCTCCCGTCCGCCTCCCGTCAACGACGCTTTTCGGCTTGACAAATCCCATCCGACGGAATATAATGATATACGGGATCTGCCGGCGGGTCTCCGCCGTATTCAAGTATATGCCGGACAGGAAACGATCATGAAACTCAATATGGAAACCGATTATGCGCTTCGGATCATGCGCTGCATCGCGGAACGGAATGCCGTTACCGACGCAAAAACGATCTCCGAGCTTGTCGGAGTTCCGCTTCGCTTTACGCTCAAAATTCTCGGCAAGCTCGTGTCGGGCGGCGTCGTACTCTCCCACAAGGGCGCGGGAGGCGGCTATGAGCTTTCCCGCCCCGCCGATCGGATCACCCTGCGGCAGGTGATCGAGCTGATTGAAGGGCCGATTGTCATCTCCCGCTGTCTGTCGGAGGACTTCGTCTGTCGTCACGACGGCGAGGAAACGGGCTGCAGCTGCTTCTTCAACCGCGTCTTCGACGAGATCAATATGACCATCGCCACCAAGCTCGACAGCGTCACCATCGCAGACTCGATACCGTAAAGGAGAACAGGATCGTATGGAAGCAGCAGAGGATCGCACGACACTTCTGATCGACACCGCCGTGCTGGCGGCCGTGATCATTCTCGAAAACGGCGGGGAAACCTTCCGCGCCGAGGAGACCGCCTCCCGGATCTGCAGCGCCGCCGGTAAGCCGGACGCCGAGGTGCTGGCCTTCCCGACCGGCGTTATCATCACCGTCAAGGAAGAAAACGGCCATAACGCCTCCTCCGTCGTCCGTGTCAAAAAGCGCTCGATCAACCTCTTCCGCGTGGAACGCACCAACTCCTATTCCAGAAGCTACGAAAGCGATCGGCTCTCCCTGCTTGAGCTGAAGGACAAGCTCGAATCGCTTCGCCGCTCCCCCACATCCTCCAAGGGCGTCGTCGCGCTGGCCGCGGCCCTGTCCTCCGCCATGTTCACGCTGCTCTTCGAGCCGACGCTCGAGCCCCACGTTCTCTTCGATCTGGGCGTCACCTTCCTCTGTACCTTTTTTGCGGAATATGTCTGCATTGCCTCCAAGCTCAAGAACAGCTATCAGTTTACCGTCACCTTCTTTGGCTCTGCTCTGATGGCGCTGATCGCCGTGCTGGCCACCGGGCTCGCCGGGATCGGAAATCTGAGCTGCATCATCATCGGCGCCATCACGCCGCTGCTCCCCGGCATTTCGCTCACCAACGCCATCCGCGACACCGTCACGGGGGATATCCTGTCGGGAACGGTGCGGCTGGCGGAAACGCTTCTGATCGCCGTCGCCATCGCCGGTGGGGTCGGTGTGGTGCTGGCGGGCTATATGGGGCTTGCCGGGCGATTCGGCGCAATAGGAGGTATGCTGTGATGCTGCTTTATCTGCGGGATCTTTTCGTCTGCTTTGCCGCCTGCTTTTTCTACGGCAAGATCATGGCCGTCACCGTAAGGGCGCGGATTCCGGCTTCGCTGACCGGGGCGGTCTCCTATCTTCTCTATCGGATCATCTATCTGGAAACCGGACACGAGCTGACCGGCTATCTTGCCGCCGCCCTGCTGGTGTCGGTGCTGTCGGAGCTGCTGGCACGTCGGATGAAGCTGCCGGCGACCGTCTTCGTCATGCCTGCCATCATTCCGCTTGTGCCGGGCGTCGGACTGTACCGCTCGATGCTCTGTCTGGTTCAGAATGATTTTGACGGCTTCTTCAGCGCCGGCGTGCGGACGCTCTTTATCTCCGGCATTGTCGCCGTTGCCATCGCCATCGTCAACGCCGCCGCCCGTCATTTCCCCCACCGGCATCACGAGGAAAAGAGCGGCCCGCCCTCTCTGACCTGACGCCGCTCCTCCGCGGGAATTGCCGCGCCTTCCCTGCCGCATACAAAAAAACAGTCCCGTAATGCTCGGTGGCCGTAAAACAGTAATATGCGCATTTCTTGGAACAGGCATGATTTCGGTCATGCCTGTTCCGCTTTAATCAGTTCATCCACGGGAATGTAGCCAACGAGGTCATATTCGATATGTACCTTCTGCTTGCGCTTGCCGCCGGACTT
>CALWTY010000079.1 GCA_944384585.1 uncultured Clostridia bacterium
GACTATCGGCAGATCGGCTTCGGCTATCTGCCGGAGGAGCGGGGGCTGTATCCCCGCAAGATCATTCTCGATCAGCTTGTTTATTTTGCCGAGCTGAAGGGAGTGAAACGCGCGGAAGCGGTGCGCCGCATCGACCGATGGCTGCAGCGCCTTGAGATGACGGAATACCGCGGGAAGCGTCTTGACACCCTGTCCAAAGGAAATCAACAGAAAATCCAGCTTATTACGGCGCTGGTACACGATCCCGATATCATCGTTCTGGACGAGCCCTTTTCGGGGCTGGATCCCGTCAACGCGCAGATGCTGAAGGATGTGGTGAAGGAGGAGATTGCAAAAGGCAAGATCATGCTGTTCTCCAGCCATCAGATGAATTACATCGAGGAGTTCTGCGACAGCATCGCGATCCTCAACCGGGGCACCGTCGTCCTCTGCGGCGAGCTGCGGGAGATCATCCGCAACTATGTCAGGGATAAGCTGGTGGTGCGGTCGGCGCTTGACGGAGAGCGTATCCTTTCCGATTTTGCCGCCGCTGCGCAGCGCCTTGACGACGACTCCCTGCTCCTGCGCCTTTCCTCACCGTCGGAAAAGCCGGCGGTGATGCGTCGGCTGACGGAGCGCTACGATCTGGACGAGGTCAAGGTGTTTGAGCCTTCGCTGAACGATATTTTCGTCGAATATACGCGGGACGACGCTTCCTGCAGTACATCAAAAGGCTGACGACGGGGGTCGATATGAAACAGTTTAAAACCATTCTCCGATTCGAGCTTCTCGGATATCTCAAAAACAAAATCTTTGTCGGCGTGACCGTCTTTCTCGTCGTGCTGATTGCCGTTGTCATGTTATTTCCCCGCCTCTCCTCCCTGTTCGGGTCGGATTCGGAGGAGCAGCCCGACGCCGATCCGTCGACGAAGCCGCTGATGCTGCTGTCCTGCGCCGACGGCGTGGAGAGCGATGCGGTGCTGTCGGCTTTTGCCGGCGCTTTCCCCGACTATACGGTGAACCTCAGCGAGGCGGGAGAGGAGGAGCTGCGGAAGATGATTCGGTCGGGAGAGGCTGGCTGTGCCTTTGTGCTTGACTCGCTGACCTCCTACACCTATTACGTCGACACCCTGTCGATGTTCGATGTCAATACCGCTGCGGCTGACGCCGTCCTGCAGCAGCTTTACCGTATGAACGCCATGACGGAGAACGGTCTTTCCCCGGAGTAGGCAGGCGCGATTCTGTCGGCGGGGATCACCCATACCGTTGAAAATCTCGGCAAGGATCAGATGCGGAACTTCTTCTATACCTACATTATGATCTTTGCCCTTTACATGGTCATTCTCCTCTACGGGCAGATGGTGGCGACCAACGTCGCAACCGAAAAAAGCTCGAGGGCGATGGAGCTGCTGGTGACAAGCGTCGATCCCACCTCCATGATGTTCGGGAAGGTGATCGCCTCCTGTCTGGCAGGGCTTCTGCAGCTCCTCTGTATCTTCGGCTCTGCGTTCCTGCTCTTCAATCTGAACCGGGAGCTCTGGGCGGGAAACGAGATCATTCTGTCGATTTTCAATATTCCGCTGGGACTGCTGCTTTATATGCTGCTCTTCTTTGTCCTCGGCTTCTTCCTCTATGCCTTCCTCTTCGGCGCGGTCGGCTCGACAGCCTCCAAGCTGGAGGATATCAATACCTCGGTGCTTCCGATCACGATGCTCTTTGTCATCGGCTTTGTCGTCGTCATGGCGGGAATGGGGAGCGGAACGGTCGACAGCACCTTGATGCGGATCTGCTCCTATGTCCCCTTTACCTCTCCGATGGCGATGTTTACCCGCATTGCCATGAGTACCGTGCCGCTGTACGAGGTGGTGCTGTCGGTGGCGATCCTGGCTGGCACGGTGATTGCCGTCGGGGTGGTGTCCGCCCGTATATATCGCGTCGGCGTACTGCTGTACGGCACAAAGCCGAAGCTCGGCGCGATCCTCAAATCGGTTTTCATCAAATGAATCCGGGTTCGGCAATGACTTGATTCTGTCAGGAGGAGAATATCATGAGTATGCTTGGGAAAATCATGTGGGGTCTGATTCTGGTGGCGCTCGGCGTGGTCCTTGCGCTGAACGCACTGAATCTGACCGAGATCGATGTGTTCTTTGACGGCTGGTGGACGGTTTTCCTCATCGTTCCTTGCTTTATCGGGCTCTTTACGGAACGCAAAAAAACGGGAAATCTCATCGGCTTGCTGATCGGGGTGCTGCTCCTGCTCGCCTGTCAGGACGTTCTCTCCTTTGAGATCATGTGGAAGCTGATGCTTCCTGCGGTGATCGTGCTGATCGGGCTGCGTCTTCTGATCGGGGCCGTCGTCGGCAAACGGCCGGCGGGCAAAACCGACGATCGCAGCGGCATTCAGCGGTGCTTTGCCGCCTTTTCGGGAAAGACCGTGAGGGCGGAGGGAGAAGCCTTCGCTGGGGCGGAGCTGACAGCGGTCTTCGGCGGCGTGACCTTTGATCTGCGCCAAGCGGTTCTGACCGGGGATACCGTCATAGATGCCTGCGCCGTTTTCGGCGGGATCGACATTCTGCTCCCGCCGGAGATTAAGGTGAAGGTCAATTCCGATTCTCTGTTCGGAGGGGTGTCGAACAAGCGTTCCGAGCCGGTCAACCAGGACGGCGGCGTGACGCTCTGCATCAACGCCTCCTGCATCTTCGGTGGGGTGGATATCAAATGAAGGCGTGGCAAAGAGCGATTCTGTACACGGCGATCGCGTTGGCGATCCTTCTCTGTATCGGGATCTTCGGGGGAGTTCTCCGGCTCGGCTCCTTCGTGCTGTCATGGTTTGACGTCCGGGATGTCGAGCAGGAGATGTTAAACTATCCTCTGCAGGGGGAGATCGACTCCCTTGACATCGATCTGCGCTTCTCGGAGTTGACCGTGAAAATCGGGGACTCCTTTCGGCTGGAAAGCAATCTGAAGAATCTGTCGGTCGGGCTTCGGGACGGGGTTCTGACGATCACCGAAAAGGGCGGATCGTGGAAACGCTTCCTCGGTTATTCCGTTGCCGCCTCGACGGTGCTGTATCTGCCGTCGGAGCATCTGTTTGAGCAAATCAGCCTCCGCTCCGGTGCGGGACGGCTGCAGATCGAGGCTCTCTCCGCCGAACGGCTTGAGCTGGAATTCGGCGCCGGGGAGGTCGCGATCGACAGTCTCGCTGCCAAGCGTTCTGCCGTGATTTCGACAGGTGCGGGAAGAACCGTCATTCGAAACGCCCTGCTGACCGATCCAGAAATCACCGTCGGCGTCGGGGCACTGACGATTGTCGGCAGAACGGTCGGAAAAGGCTCGATCGATCTAGGCGTCGGCGCTGCCGACCTGACGCTTCTCGGGGGGATAGACGCCTATACACTGAATATCCGAAAGGGGATCGGGGAGATTCTCGTCGACGGTCGTTCCGCCTCGGACGGGGATACCTTCGGAAGCGGCGAAAACCGGATCGACGTAGAGGGCGGGATCGGCAGAATCGAGATCACCTTCGAGGCGGCATCGTCGGAAGCCGTCGATACAGAGACGGAGAGCGGCGCTGCCTCCCCTCCGGCGGATACGTCGGGCAGTGAAACCGCTGCGGACTGACAGCTCCGCCGAACGGCTTGATTCCCTCCGCAAGAGGGGCGTACCCCGAACGAAACATGACCCTGTGATGAAAGGAGCTGCCTATGGAGATCCGTGTTCTTCGCTATTTTCTGACCGTGGTGCGGGAGCAGAGCATCACCAAAGCCTCGGAGGTGCTGCATATTACCCAGCCGACACTCAGCCGCCAGCTTGCACAGCTGGAGGAGGAGGTCGGCGTCAGGCTCTTTGAGAGAGGAGCGCGCCGGATCACGCTGACCAATGAGGGGCTGCTGCTCCGACGGCGCGCGGAGGAGATCCTGCAGCTTGTCGACAAGACCGAACGGGAGCTTATCGAGCAGGAGGAGCAGATCGAGGGAACGATCACCATCGGAGGGGGAGAGCTTGCATCGGTCTCGGTCCTGCCCCGGCTTGTATCAAGCTTCAGAGAACGCTATCCCCGCGTCCGTTTCGATCTCTATACTGCGACAGCAGACCATGTCAAGGATCAGATGGACAGGGGACTGGTGGATATCGGGCTGCTGCTTGAGCCTATCGATATCGAAAAATATGATTTTATCCGCCCCGATATCAAGGAACGGTGGGTGGTGCTGATGCCCCCCGACGCGCCCCTCGCCTCCGAGGAGGCGGTCACGGCGGAGCAGCTTTCGACCGTTCCTTTGATCCTGCCTCGCCGCCTGAAGGTGCAAAGCGAGCTGGCGAGCTGGTTCGGGGACTATTTTCCCCGTCTCAACCTGCTCTTTACCAGCAATCTCAGTACCAATGCCGCGGTGATGGTCAGTCACGGTCTTGCCTATGCGCTGGTGATCGAGGGAGGCGTCCCTTTTCTCGATCGGTCAAGGATCACCTATCGCCCGCTGCTGCCCGATCTGACGGCTACCAGCGTTCTGGCGTGGAAACGAGGACAGCCATTCAGTCCGGCGGCGGCTAAATTCATTTCGCACATAAAATACCTTTTGGGCATGAGTGGGGCATAAAAAGTAAGTATTTGACATAGATTCCGTCATTCGGTATAATGTAAGTGTGATCGGGAAGCAATCCTTCCCGGCTGCACTTACTTTTTTTATACACGGAGGAAGCGATGACTCTTCAGGAGGCGAGCAGAAGATACCATATTTGTCCCGAAAAGTTAAAGCTGTATGAGGAAAATGAACTGTTGGAGCATCGGACGATGGCGGACGGCAGCTATGATTATACCGAGGAATCGGTGAGGCGGGTCGGCCTGATTCACGATCTGATGAGGACGGGAATGAAGCCGGAGACGATCAAAAAATATCTGAGCCTTAAGACGGACGATCCGTCCGGACGGAATGAGCGGGTCAGATTGCTGCAAAAGCAGCGCTTCGAGCTGATGACGCAGCTGCATGACAAGCAATCGGCGCTTGACACCCTTGATGATCTGATAAGGGAAGAAAAACAGAGAAAATAGAGGAGGGAGACAATGCGGAACGGAAGAATCATCCTCGCCCTGCTGCTCATTGCCGCTCTGTTGAGCGGATGCCGGAATGATACCCTGCCGGAGCGGAAGCCGGGCGATCCGCCAAGACCGGAGAGCGGGGTCGGAGGAGAAGAGGAGGCGGAGAAAAAGATCCTCATCGCCTATTTTTCCCGACAGGGCAATACCGAATACCCCGACGATATCGACGCGACCTCGTCTGCGAGTCTGATCGATGACGGGGAACGTTTCGGGACGACGGAGTTCCTGGCAAGGCTGATCCGCGAGGAGATCGGCGGGGATCTGCATCTGATCCGGACCGCCGAGCCCTATACGGCGGATTACGACGAGCTGCGGGAGGTCAATCACGCGGAAATGGCAAGTCAAGCCCTGCCGGAGCTTCAGGACAGCGGGCTGCGGACGGAGGAATACGACATCGTCTTTCTCGGATATCCGATCTGGGCGATGGATGCGCCGCGGGCGGTGATATCCTTTCTTGACCGCTATGATCTTTCCGGTAAAACGGTGATCCCCTTCTGCACGCACGCCGGATACGGTGCCGGCAGCAGCTATGACACGATCCTTGAGGCGTGCGGAGCGGTAAAAACGGTGGAAGGACTGGCGGTCGAGGCGGAGGACGTGAAGAGCGCAAGGCAGCTTGTTTCTGATTGGCTGACGTCGATCGGAATGCCGGGAAGGGAAGCGCAGAGGGAGATCCCAGAGGGAACGGAACGCGGCGCACAGCAGCGCGGGCGTGACGTCCTGCAAGCGCCGGGGAAACGGATTTTCCCCTCGCCATTCCGGAATTGAGGAACACGGTCGCATACTGTGGCGTGTGAGCCTCCCGGAACACGGAAAGGCGGAAGTACGGGTGTGCCTTTCCGCCAATACAGGAAGCAAACCGACGCCCGGTTCTGTCTCCGACGCGCCCGTCCGGCAGAGTTTGTTCGTTCTGCCGTGCGGGATCGGAGGGAGGCACAGGCGGGATTCGTATGCAGCATAGATGATCAGGATTACGGAGGTTACAGATCATGAAAAAAACAATCGCATTTTTCCTTGCCCTTTGGATGGGATTGAGCATGGCCGCCTGCGGCGGGCAGAGGAGGGATCGTCCTGAAGAGACAACGGCAGGCAGACCCGTCAGCGGAAGCGAAAACAGTGAAAGCCACGTCGGATCACAGCCCCCGGCAGGGGACCCCGGCGATGGGACGCAGTCGGACGGAGAGCTTGCGTCCGGCGTGCTGGTCGCCTATTTCTCCGCCACCGGCACGACAGAAGGCGTGGCGGAAACGATTGCCGAGTGCCTCGGCGCCGCGCTGTATGAAATCACGCCGGTCGATCCCTATACCGCCGCCGATCTCGATTACCGTGACGACGACAGCAGAAGCACT
>CALWTY010000080.1 GCA_944384585.1 uncultured Clostridia bacterium
GCGGACAATGCCACGCGGACACACCCCGCCTGACGATCGCCCCCTCGCGAAACCTCGCCGATCCTCCCCGCGCAGCTCCCCGCCCCGGATCGACGATCGGGCGGACAATGCCCCGCGGACGCAAAAAGCCCCCGCCGCGCGGCGGGGGCTTGGGGCATCCCTTGCGGGAACGCCGATCAATGGAACTTCGGCAGATACTCTCCGTGAGCCTCGATCAGCTCGTCCACCAGCTTGACGATCGTATCGATATCAAGCTCGGAGCCGGTGTGGGGATCGAGCATGGCGGCGAGGTAAACATCGTTCTTCTTGTGGCTTCTGGCGGCCTCGATGGTCATGAGCTGGGCGTTGATGTTGGTCATGTTCAGCGCCGCGCACTGGGTCGGGAGCTTGCCGACGCGGGTGGGATGAATGCCCATGCCGTCCACCAGACAGGGGACCTCAACGCAGGCCTCCTCCGGGAAATTATCGATCAGATGGCCGGTGTTCAGCACGTTTCCGCCGATCTTATAGGGCGTTCCCGTGACGATCGACTCCATGATATACGACCCGTACTCATGGCTTCTCTCATGGGGCTGAACCGCGCCCTCCTTGAGCTTTTCATGCTCCTCCTTCCAGGCCGCGATCTGATTGACGCAGCGGCGGGGATACTCGTCGAGCGGAATGTTCAGGCGGTCGATCAGCCCGGGATACCGGTCCTTGATGAACCAGTTGTTGTACTCGGCGTTATGCTCGCTCGACTCGGTGCAGTAGTAGCCGAGGCGGTCGATATAGGTGAAGCGGACCTGATCGCAGAAGCTCTTGTCCCCCAGCTTCTCCGCGGCGCGGCGGCGGATCTCGGGATAGAGATCGCAGCCGTTTTTGTCCTTGATCTCAAGCAGCCATGCCATGTGGTTGATGCCGGCGATCAGCTCCTTGCGCCCCTCCAGCGCATCGCTCATCCCCACCTCGTTCAGCAGCGTCGAGGAGCAGGTCTGCACCGAATGGCAGAGGCCGACGGTGTTCCGGAAGGCATAGCGCTGCACATAGCCGGTCAGCATCGCCATCGGATTGACGTAGTTGAGGAACCAGGCGTCGGGGCAGACCTCGTTCATATCGTTGGCGAAGCCCTCCACCACTGGGATGGTGCGGAGCGCGCGCATGATGCCGCCGATGCCGAGGGTGTCCGCGATGGTCTGGCGGAGTCCGTATTTCTTCGGGATCTCAAAGTCGATGACGGTACAGGGCTCATAGCCGCCGACCTGAATGGCGTTGACGACGAAATTCGCTCCCTTCAGCGCCGCCTTGCGGTTCTCCACGCCGAGATAGGAGGTGATCCTGCCGTGGCCGCCCATCGTCTCGTTCATCCGGCCGAGGATGTCGGCGCTCTCCGCAAGGCGGGTGGCGTCGATGTCATAAAGGGCGAATTCCGACTCGCGGAGCGTCGGACTGCAAAGGCAGTCTCCGATAATATTCCTGGCAAATACGGTGCTTCCCGCACCCATGAATGTGATTTTCATACGGTTCCCCTTTCCTTGTCGGCGTGATTTGCGGAAGGCCGCACGCCGTCTATCAATATGGTAACGCCGACGCGCGCTTTTTTCAAGGGGATAATGTGAGTTGTACTTGTCATAATGTTGGATTTCGCGGTGAGGTCAGCACCTCCCGCAGGATCGCCAGCGCCTGCTCGTCGTCCGGGATCGCGGGGGAGTTGCGGAAATTCTTCGCGCCGGAGGCCAGCGCCGCCAGCGCCGCCGTCTCCTCCTCCGTGAGCAGCGGAGCGGGACCCGACAGGGCGGGGATGCGGCGGGCGATCTCCTCCGCCGTCGTGCCGATCGCCTCGGCAAAGCGGTCAATCCGCTCCCGTCCGACGGGGGTTCTGCGATTCAGCTCCGTGTACGCGCCGACAAAGAGCCCGCAGGCGAAGCCGTGCGGCAGTCCGTAGCGGAGCGACAGCCCGTAGCCGAGGGGATGAGGAAAGCCGGTGCCGGTCACCATGATCGCCCGTCCGCCGCAGGCCGCCCCCTCCAGCATCGCCAGCCGCTCGGCGGGAGACAGCCCCGCCGCGTCCCGCCCGTCGGGGCGGAAGTCATGGCTCGTCAGCGCCTTCCAGAGGATCGCGCCCCCCGTCAGCGCATCCCGCTCCGATTCGGCAGTCGAGCGCGGGGAGAGGAAGGATTCATAGCAGTGGCAGAAGGCGTCGACGGCGGTGCTGACGGTATAGCGGGCGTTCAGCGTCGCCGGATAGCGCGGATCGAGGAAGGCGGCGCGGGGGAGAACGGCGGGGGAGCTGAAGGAGCGCTTCCTGCTGCCGATCGGCCCGCCGGGGGTGGTCAGAACGGCGGTCCCGTTGACCTCGCTGCCGGTGCCGGCGGTGAGGGGGATCGTGAGGATGGGGAGCGCTCTCGTCACCCCGCCGGGGGCAAGGAGCGCCTCGTCGGAGAGGCTCTCCCCGCAGGCGAAGACGGCGGCGGCTTTGCAGGCGTCGAGGGGGGAGCCGCCTCCGATGCCGATGACCAGCTCCGCGCCGAAGTCGCTGCCCCGCCGCCCCGCCTCGCGGCAGGAGAGGAGGGTGGGATTCTCCGCGATCCCGTCGAAGACCGTCCAGGCGACTCCCGCCGCGTCCAGCGTCTCCGTCACGTCGGCAAGTGCCCCGCTTTTCCGCGCCGAGCCCCTCCCCGTGACGATCAGGCAGCGCTTCGGGAGAGACAGGGTCGGCATCTGCCGCCTGACGCACCCCTCTCCCTTGAAAATTGTCGTTTGTTCCATCGTTCCGTTCCTTTCGGTGTATCGTTCCGGTTTCATGCTTCCATTATAATCCCGCGAGAAAAAATAATCAAGAAAATTTGAAAAAAGGCTTGACAAATACCCCGTGGGGGTATATAATAGACCCGAAAACAGACGAAACAAGGAGGAGAGCCGATGGAAAACTGCCATTGCCGGAGGAGACCCCGCTCAGAGGAGGAAAAAAAGCTGCTGATCAACCGCCTCCGCCGCATCGAGGGTCAGATCCGCGGCATCCGCGGGATGATCGAGGAGGACGCCTACTGCATCGACATCGTCACCCAGACGGCCGCCGTCTCCTCGGCGCTCGGCAGCTTCAATCAGAAGCTGCTCGCCGCACACATCCGCACCTGCGTGACGGAGGACATCGAGAGCGGCGGCAGTGAAAAGACCGAGGAGCTGATCGAGGTGCTGGGACGCCTGTTCCGATAAAGGGAACGCCCCGCCGGAGGAACAGCCGACCGCGCTACGCTGCCCCGGGCTTGCTCCCGCGAAGGGATCGCCCGCAGGGCGGGCAGCGTCCTGTTTCAATTTTCAATATACCGCAGCCGTCCCGGGCGAGACCGTCCGGGGAAAGGAGTTATCATGGAGCAATATCATGTCACCGGCATGAGCTGCGCCGCCTGTTCCGCACGGGTGGAGAAGGCAGTCTCTGCCGTTCCGGGCGTCACCTCCTGCGCCGTCAGCCTGCTGACAAATTCGATGGGCGTGGAGGGGAGCGCCCCGTCGGAGGCCATCCTCGCCGCCGTGCGGGAGGCCGGCTATCAGGCCGAACGGGCGGACGGAGGAGAGGAGCAGTCCGAGGCCGCAGAAATGCCCTCCGACACCGAAACCCCCGCGCTGAAGCGGCGGCTCATCGCCTCGCTGATCTTCCTCGCGGTGCTGATGTACGTCTCGATGGGGCATATGGCAGGGCTGCCCCTCCCGCCCCTCCTTGAGGAGAACGGCGTGGCGTTCGGGCTGATTCAGCTGCTGCTGTCCGCCGTCATCCTGCTCATCAATCAGAAATTTTTCGTCAGCGGCTTCCGCGGGCTGCTTCACCGCGCCCCGAACATGGATACGCTGGTAGCGCTGGGATCGGGCGTGTCCTTCCTCTACAGCACCGTCATGCTGTTTGCCATGTCGCAGCAGTATGTCCTCGGAAATCCCGAGGCGGCGGAGGCCTATCGGCATGAGCTGTGGTTCGAATCGGCGGCCACGATCCTCACCCTGATCACCGTCGGCAAGCTGCTGGAGGCGCGCTCCAAGGGGCGCACCACCGACGCGCTGAAGGGGCTGATGCGCCTTGCGCCGAAGACGGCGACGGTCATCCGCGGGGGACAGGAGCGCACCGTTCCGGTTTCGGAGGTACGGATCGGCGATCTCTTCACCGTCCGTCCGGGGCAGAGCATTCCGGTCGACGGGGTCGTCGTCGAGGGCGGCTCGGCGGTCGATGAGTCGGCGCTCACCGGCGAAAGCATCCCGGTCGACAAGGCGGTCGGGGACAGCGTCTCCGCCGCGACCGTCAACCGCAACGGCTTCCTGAAGTGCGAGGCGACGCGGGTCGGCGCCGAGACCGCGCTGGCGCAGATCATCAAGACCGTGCGCGATGCCGCCGCCACCAAAGCGCCGATTGCGCGGCTGGCCGATCGGGTATCGGGGGTCTTCGTCCCGATCGTCATCGGCATCGCGCTCCTGACGCTGGCGGTCTGGCTGATCGCCGGGGAGTCGGTCAGCTTCGCGCTGGCGAGAAGCATCTCGGTGCTGGTGATCAGCTGTCCCTGCGCGCTGGGGCTGGCAACGCCCGTGGCGATCATGGTGGGAAGCGGCGTCGGCGCACGGCACGGCATTCTCTTCAAGACAGCCGCCGCCCTGGAATCGGCGGGCAAAACGAAGATCGCGGTGCTGGACAAGACGGGGACCGTCACCAAGGGCGAGCCGCAGGTGACCGAGCTGCTGCCGGTCGGGGAGGAGACCGAGCAGACGCTGCTGAAGCTGGCCGCCTCCCTTGAAAGCAAAAGCGAGCATCCTCTCGCCGCCGCTGTCATGCGCTGCGCCGCCGAGCGATCGATTCTCCCCGACGAGGTCACCGATTTTGAGGCGCTGGCGGGGAACGGACTGACCGCAAAGCGGAACGGACAGGTGCTCTGCGGCGGAAGCCTTGCCTTTATTTCCGGGCTGGTCTCCGTCGACGAGGAGGTCCGCCGGCAGGCCGAGCGCCTGGCGGAGGAGGGCAAAACGCCGCTGTTCTTTGCCGGGGCGGGGCGTCTGGCCGGCATCATCGCCGTCGCGGATGTCATCAAGGAGGACAGCCCGCAGGCGATCCGGGAGCTTCGCTCCCTCGGGATCCGCGTCGTCATGCTGACGGGGGACAACGAGCGTACCGCCCGCGCGGTCGCCTCGCAGGTCGGCATTGACGAGGTGATCGCGGGAGTTCTCCCCGACGGCAAGGCGAAGGCGGTTGCCTCCCTTTCCTTCGAAGGGAAGACCGCGATGGTCGGGGACGGCATCAACGACGCGCCGGCGCTGACCGGGGCGGACACCGGCATTGCCATCGGGGCGGGGGCAGACATCGCCGCCTCCGCTGCCGACGCGGTGCTGATGAACAGCCGTCTGAGCGACGTTCCCGCGCTGATCCGTCTCAGCCGCGCCGTCCTGCGCAACATCAAAGAAAATCTCTTCTGGGCATTTATCTACAATCTGATCTGCATCCCGCTGGCGGCCGGAGTCTTCATCCGTCCGCTCGGCTGGGAACTGAACCCGATGCTGGGAGCGGCCGCGATGAGCCTGTCGAGCTTCTGCGTCGTGACAAATGCCCTTCGTCTGAATTTTGTCAGACTCAACGGCGCAAGCCTTGCGGAGCAAGCGCCCGCCGCGGCGAAGCCCGCCGATGGAGGCGATCATATCCCCGCTCCCGCAGCGTCCGGCTGCTGCTCATCCGCCGCGCCGTCCCCCTCATCATCCGAACCGACACCCACGGGCGGGGCATCTCCCGCTCCCGAATATAAGGAGGATATTCCCATGACAAAAACCATGAAAATCGAAGGCATGATGTGCGGCCACTGTGAGGCCCGCGTGAAAAAGACCCTCGAGGGCATTCCCGGCGTTTCATCCGCCGAGGTCAGCCACGAAAAAGGCACCGCCGTTCTGACGCTGACCGGGCCTGTCTCCGACGAGCTTCTGAAGAAGGCCGTGGAGGATCAGGGCTACACGGTCCTGTCCTGAGCCCGTCGATCTGCCGGCGGGAAGAGACACGCAGGGGGCTTTGAAAAAACCCCCCTGCCTCCCAAACCTTTTGTCTTGGGGGCAGAGGCATAGGTCGGCGGTGTGGAGAAGGCGCGGCGGAACCCCTGCGCGCCGTCAGAACGCTCGCCCTTGCTTTGCTCGAAGGAGCTTCGCATGAGGCGCGGGCAGAGGTGCGGCGAAGTGCCCGTATCAGCGCCTCGCGCCACCCCTCCTCAATCGCACGACGGATCGACGCCCTCGCCCGGTCGGGATGGGACGCGCGCCGGAAAGAACGAACAAGGGGGCTTTGAAAAAAGCCCCCTGCCCCCAAACTGAACTGCCCCAAATAGTGCGGACAGTACAAAAAGCCCCGTGAGGGTAGCATATTTAGAAATTAAGCAACGAACTG
>CALWTY010000081.1 GCA_944384585.1 uncultured Clostridia bacterium
TGAATGTAGCGGAACGGGTTATACCGCATACTCTTGGAAAAGTTAATGGTATTCAGCACTTTCACCCGGTAGCCGCTACGGATAAGAAGCTGGCCCACTTCACCGATTAGGCTGCCCTTGGGGTCGGTTATCACAAATGAGGTCGGGTACGGCGCTGTTTTGAAAGGCGTTGCGTTTCTGCTGACGACTTGTCTTCTGCTTCCGTCCTGTCGGGGCGGCGGCTATTCGAACGGATCGCAGGAGCGGGGAGACTCTGTTGCCGGGAATGAGGCGCTTACTCCCTCCGACGATCGGAGCTTATCGGGAAGCATGACGGTTTCCGACGGGATGGGGAAGGGCGGCTTGCCTGAGTCCGACGACTGCTTCCCGCCATATACCGTGACCGGCTATGAGGTAAACGTTCTGGATTACGGAGCGGTGGGAGACGGGAAGGCCGACGATACCGAGGCGGTGCAGACGGCGCTTTCGGAGGCGAAGAAAAACAACGGGACGATCTATTTTCCGAAGGGGATCTACCGGCTGACCAAGCAGATCTCCTTTACATCCAATTGCCTCCTTGCCTTTGCGGAGGGCGCGATGCTGGAGGCGACGGCCTCGGTCCGGATCAGCACCATGATCTATGCCGGGAATCATCAGATCTTCGGCGGGAGCGGGAAATATCGCCTGACAGCGAAAAACGCCTGCTGCAATCCCGTCTGGTTCGGCGCAAAGGGGGACGGGAGAACCGATGATACCGAGGCATTTGAGGCGGCGCTTGAAAGCGCCTCCGCAATCTGCATTCCATACAGCGAACAGGGCTATGTGCTGGGAGATCTCAGGCTGGATCGATCCGTGAAGATTTCCGGCCTTCCCTCCGCTGACGGGAAGCGGCCGCTTCTGATCGGGAAGCCCGATTCGGAAAATCTCTTTGTCCTTGCCGCCGATACGATCGTGCTGGAGCGCTTTGATGTCGATATGTCGGAGGCGGGACGGGCGGCGGTCTTCTTCTACGACACCTCAAAATCGGGGCGGGACGACTACCGTCTTTCCGATATCGACGTGACCGGCGCCTATTGCGTGATCCGCGACGCCGGCGTCGCCAACCATTATGTGACCAATTCTCTGACGGAGAACGTCAATTGCTATAGCAGCAGGGGGACCAGCTTTGATCTGAAGTGCTTTTGGGGCTTTGTTTTCTTCCGGGATCTTGTCATTGATAATTCTCAAACCGAGGCGCGATACGGGATCAGGCCGGATTTCCCCGCGGTTGTGCTGCAGAACAACGCCGGATGCATTTTTCAGCGCATGAAGATCATCGGGGACGGCAACGTTGCCAATACACAGGCGCACGGCTTCCGGTATGTCAACGACGTTGCCACCTGGATGGATGAATGCAGCTTTGAAAATATCACCGGGCAGTGCGTCAGGACGGAGGGGGCGTCAAGCCATCTCTATTTCTCCAATCTGACGACGACAGGCGGCACTTCCGACGCCTTCGTGTTCTCGGCAGTCAGCTTTTTGCAGCTTCATCGGCTGACGGTCGACGGTTCGAAGGGGGTGGGCAGCGCCGTGGGAATACTTCTCAAGGGATGTCAGGCCGTGCAGATCACCGGATGCCGGCTGGAACGGACGGCAGGAAGCGCCGTGACGGTCACAGGCTGCCGCGGAACGTCGATCGTGGAATGCGAGATCAGAAGCGCAGGCTCTGTCGGAGTGGCGGAAGCTGCCTCTCAGGGGACTGCGATCGTCGGCTGTCGTTTTGAGGAGGGAAAGGGTGAGGATTATACGATCGGCGGGCAAAGCGGTATCTGCTGAGCCTCCGCAGAATATCAGCGTCGGAGCATATGTCTGAATCACTACGGAACAGAAAGGAAGATATCAGAATGAAAAGCAAATGGATATGCGTGCTTATAGCTCTTTTGCTCTCGGGAGGATGCTTTGCGTCCTGCGCGGCGGATGAACCCTCAATCGACGAGACCTCAGGTGCTGTCTCCCAATCGCAAGCCGCAGAGGATACCGGGCTGAAGCCCGATTTGCCGGACATCAAACTGGACGGCGCGGAGTGGAATGTATACGGATATCAGGATGTGCTGGAAAACAGCTTTTTTGTGGAGGTCCCCGACGACGAGGTCATCAGCGAGGCGATTTACGCTTCTCTGATGAAGATCGAGGATACCTATGATGTGGACATCACCATGACCTATTCCGGGCTTACGGAGGAGGCACAGAGCCTGGCGATCAAGGAAATGATCGATACCGGCGATACGACCTTTTCTCTGGTGGAGCAGCATGATGCAATCGGGACGGGCGTGGCGATCGAGGGCTATTACTATAACCTTTACGACGTGCCGTATCTCAGCCTGACCACCCCGTGGTGGCACAATATCGAGGATATGTCGCTCAACGGAAACGTCTTCTGCATCACCTCCGATATGTCACTTGTCGATATCAAGAATGCATGGTGTCTTTTCTTCAACAAGGACATCATGGATGAACGCAAGATCGAATACCCCTACCAAAAGGTTCTGGACGGGGAGTGGACGCTGGAGGCACTGATTCAGATGACGAAGGACGTCTATGAGGATCTCAATCGCGACAACGAGATCAACAAAGGGGATCTTTACGGCTTTGAGTGCATGCTTTCGATGTACGGGTGGCTGGACAGCTTCGGCATTCAGACGACGACGAAGGACGAAAACGGCAGACTGACCCTGATGAACGATCTGGAAAAGGTCAATGACATTGTGGATACGATGTACGATTGGCTGCATAATTCCGTCGGCGCAAAGGATTCCGGGCAGCCGAACTTTTCCGACTCCGAGGGCTTCATGAACGGGGAATATATGATCTTCATGCAGGCGCTCAACAAGATCGCCACCGAGTTCCGCTATGCAGAGGATCTGAATTACGGGATCCTCCCCATGCCGAAATGGGATGCACGGGACGAATATATCACAAGCTGTCTGACCTATCCCTTCTGGATCCCGATTCATCTCGGCGCGGAAGAGCTTGAGGTGACGGGGCTTCTGGTGGAGGCGTTGTCCTATCAGGGCTATATGGAAACGGCGCCGGCATATTAGAGATTGCGCTCAAGTCAAAGTACAACCCCGACAACGACAACTCCGCCAAGATGATCACTATCGTGCATGACAGCCTCCGCGCTTCCTTTGCATGGTGCTATGAATCATGGCAGGGGATGTATTTTACGCTGTATGAGTGCTATCAGAACGGCGGCAACTTCATGTCGTATTACCGTCAACGGCGATTTCCTCGCCGGAAACAGGAGCGTGTTTGCGGGAAAGGGGGAGATCCGGCTCAATATGTCTGAGACTTGGGGCTGTCACGATTGGTTTGCCGGAACGGTTCCGGAATCCGACGTCGATGATACCCTGATCCTGCAGAAAGCGGTCGACAGCGTGAATCGTCTCCTGATCCCCAACGGGGACTATCGGATTTCGCAGCTTGTGATCCGCCGCCCCGTAACGCTGCGCGGGACGGGGAGTCACCGCGTTCCGATCAAGGCAGACGCCTCCTGCCGCCGGATGATCACCGTGCAGTCGGGGGAGGTCTCTTTTGAGAATTTCAGATTCGATATGCACGATACCGGGGAAGGTTCTGTCTGCTTCTATATGGATACCGATCTCTGCGATATGAGCGGGATCTCCCTTGTGGACTGCTATATCGACGGCGCATATACCGCCGTGACCGACGCGGACGGGGAGCATTCCGTCTCGGAGGTGATCATGACGGGCGTGACCTGTCAGACCGCGCGGGGGACGCAGCTTGTCCTGCGGGATTTCGTGAGGGATATCACGCTGATCGATTTCGCGATTCTGAGGAGGCACGCAGCCGACATTTCCTGCAATATGGCGGGGGCAATCATAGAAAATGCCTCGGAGATGCGGATCGAGCATTTCGACGTCAACGGCGATTGGAGCGACGAAGGCAATGAGGGACACGGCATGATCTTCCGCAATTGCCGGAACGTGAAAATGCGCAAGGTTCTGATGGAATATCTCAGCGGGACGGGCTTTATCATCGAAAACTGCTCCGGCTTTGATTGGGAAAACGTGCAGACCTATACCTTCAGCAACAACGGCTTTTATGTCGACGGTTTGCGGGACTCGGAGTTTCGCGTCGTCAAGGTGACCTACAACAACGGCCAGGGAAAGGAGTGGCCGGACAAGGAGAACTATGTCTTTCTGAATTGCTCGGGGCTGACGCTGAATTCCGTGATCTCAAACGGTGCGCGGGGGGTCGGACTGTTGATCTCCCATTGCACGGATCTCGTGGTCAACGGGTATCTGTTCTGCGATCGCATTCCGACCGGGAAGAATTATGCTTTCCTTGACGGAGGCGGAAACGAGCGGGTTCTGATCAACGGATTCACGGATGCGTCGACGCTTTCCAACCGCAGCTATTCCCTGAGCGGGAGTGGGGTAGAGCTTCGTTCTGTCTGGCTTACCGGCTCTGTCTTCCGGGAAAAAATCACCGAGGGGATCGGATAAGCTGGATCGACAGATCCGCTCCCCTCACCGACCTTTGGATCCGACTCTGTAACTGAAAGGAGAATTTTCCATGAAAAAAAGACGATCCGCACTTTTGGCGGCTGTCATCATGCTGCTCGCCGCGGCGGCGGGATGTGCTGAAATCTCCGACCTTCCGGGCGGGACCTCCGCTCCGACAGACGATGTAACGATATGAGAGAGCGCCTCATCCGATACCGGGCTTGTACTGCCGGAGCTGCCCGATATCACCTTTGACAATCATGACTTTCGGTTTTATTCCTGGAATATCGACGGATGGCGAGTGTACGATGATTTTTTCGTCGAGGAAAGCAGCGAGCTTGACAGCATCAGCCAAAAGGTCTATGACCGAAACAGAAAGATCGAGGATCAGTATAAGATCGCCATCACCGAGACACGGGAGTATTATTCCAAATATGCATATGTGATCCAGCAGAATACCGCGTCGGGCGACGACTATGCCGAGGCGCTGATCTCCCACGGATGGATCATCCCCTCCCTGTATTCCTTCAATGTCTTTTATAATCTGAAGGTGATCGAATATCTTGATTTTGAGAAGCCCTGGTGGGATCATAACGCGACGGAATCGCTGACCATTGACGGATTCCTGCCGACCGGCGTTTCCGATCTGACGCTTCTTGATAAAAGCGCGACGTATGTGGTATTTTATAATCTGACAATGGCGCGGAGTCTTTCCATCAAGGAGAATCTGTATGAGTTGGTGTCCGATTATGAGTGGACGCAGGAGAGGCTGCGGGAGATCGGTCTTGCCGCCTCCTCCGATCGCGACGGAGACGGGGAGATCAGCCGATACGGCGTCGATCGCTACGGCATTATCGGCAACGACAGCGCCGTCACCGCGCTGTTCGGCGGCTCCGGCGGGAAATACGTCAGCCTGGACAGCGACGGGATTCCCTACGTTTCCTTTGATACCGAGCGCAATTTCGAGGTGATTCAGTATTTCCTTGAGGAAATCCTGTTTGATAAGACGCTGTACTGCAACACCAGCCGGGTTGACGGCTTCACGGATACCGATTCTCTTGCCAAGCTGTTTGCGGACGATCTCGGCTTGTTCTATATCCGCGTGCTGGAGACAGACCAACCAAATCCGAACCCAGAAAGTCCTCAACTTCCTTGAGTGTAATCTTCTGTGTGCCATGCTGATAGTTGTAGGTCAGAATCAACTTGTCATCGTATACAAACACGGCATTGACAAAGGTATCGATCAGCCGCTTTTGAAACTCCCGGTCATTGGGATCACCGTACCGAAACTGAGAAAACCAATGCTCCATATACTCCCGTGTCA
The DNA here is from genome assembly GCA_944384585.1 of uncultured Clostridia bacterium. Taxonomy (GTDB): domain Bacteria; phylum Bacillota; class Clostridia; order Oscillospirales; family CAG-272; genus Colimorpha_A. The sequence goes on from CALWTY010000081.1 coordinate 5,812, forward strand.
GCTTCGGCTTTTTCAGCTCTGCCGTCGTGATGCTGAGTGACAGTTCTTCCTTCTGTTTTTCCAATTCCTCAAGCCGCTGCTTTGTTGACGCGGTAAAGATGCCCTGCTGGATAGCGTTGAGCATATTGTCAATGCCCTTTTCTGTCTCTGCAAGCTGACGGCGCAAGGCGGGAATCGTCACATCCTCACGTTCCTGCATGACAAGCAGTGCGTCAATGATCCGATTGATCTTTTCCCCATTCAGCACACGTTCCATTGTCAGGCGAACAACGGCGCGCTCGATCCAATCCTTCTTGACTGCCTTTTTATTGCAGCCCTTTTTGCGTTTTGCATTACCGCACTTATAGT
>CALWTY010000082.1 GCA_944384585.1 uncultured Clostridia bacterium
CCTCTCCGACGCCGATGGAGTAACGGACGCCGAGATCGTTCAGGATCTTTTCCATGACCCGCTGCGCTTCCTCCCACTGCTCGGCAGTCCCGATGTATTTTTCGCGGTTGTCGGGATCCCACTGCGAGAAGCGGAAGCTGCAGTCCTCCAGCATGCCGACGGTGTCGAGCATATGCTTGGCAAGCTCAAGACAGCCGCGGAATTCCTCCTCAAGCTGCTCGGGGCGGAGGATCAGGTGTCCCTCGGAGATAGTGAACTGCCGCACGCGGATCAGTCCGTGCATTTCTCCGCTGTCCTCGTTGCGGAAGAGCGTGGAGGTCTCACCGAGCCGCATCGGAAGATCGCGGTAGGAGCGGGGCTTGTTCAGGAAGACCTGATATTGGAAGGGACAGGTCATCGGACGGAGGGCATAGCATTCCTTCGTCTCGTCCTTCGGATCGCCGAGGACGAACATTCCGTCCAGATAATGATCCCAATGCCCCGAAATCTTGTAAAGATCGGATTTGGCCATCAGCGGCGTCTTGGTCAGCAGATAGCCGCGCTTCTGCTCCTCGTCCTCGACCCAGCGCTGCAGGAGCTGGATGACCCGCGCCCCCTTCGGAAGAAGCACGGGAAGCCCCTGCCCGATGACGTCGACGGTCGTGAAGAACTCAAGCTCGCGGCCGAGCTTGTTGTGATCGCGCTTTCTTGCCTCCGCCTGCGCCGTCAGGAAGGCGTTCAGCTCGTCCTTGGTGGGGAAGGCGGTTCCGTAGACGCGCTGGAGCATCTTGTTCCCGGAATTGCCCTCCCAATATGCGCCGGTACACTGCGTGAGACGGAGGGCCTTGACGGCACCGGTGGAGTGCAGGTGCGGACCCGCGCAGAGATCGACAAATTCACCCTGACGGTAGAAGGAGATTTCCTCCCCCTCGGGAATCCGGTCGATCAGCAGGAGCTTGTAGGGCTCGTCCTTTTCCTCCATCAGCTTCTTTGCCTCCTCGCGGGAAAGAAGGGAGCGCTCGATCACCAGGTTTTCCTTGACGATCTTCTTCATCTCCCCCTCAATCTTTTCGAGAATATCGGGCGTGAAGGAGACGGCGGAATCGATATCGTAATAGAAGCCGTTGTCGACGGAAGGGCCGATTGTCAGCTTGGCGTCGGGGTAGAGGCGCTTGACGGCCTGGGCGAGGATGTGGGAGGCGGTGTGCCGGAAGACCCGTTTGCCCTCCTCGTCGGCAAAGGTGAGCGGGGTGACGGCTGCGTCCTCCCGGACCTCCTCCGAAAGGCCGATCGTTCTGCCGTCGACGCGTGCGGCGAGCACCTCGCGGCTCATCATGCCGGCTTCCTTCAGGATCTCGTATGCTGTTTTCATCATCAATACCTCCGCTTTCATCAGAAAATTAAAAAACCGAACAGAAGGATCTTCTGTTCGGGGTGCAGATGATCTGCACGGTTCCACCCAAGCGTTTCACTCGTTCTATTCGGAATTGTCCTGTCGAAACGGTGGTACTCCTGCCGTGCGAAGGACCCGGCTTTCAGCCTTTGTCGGGCTCTCTGTGCCATCGCGCTCGGCGGAACATATCCGTTCCGATACCGTTCGGTATGAGACCGATTATAGCACGCTCTTTGCGGTTTGTCAAGGGCGGCGCGCAATTTTTGTCAGGTTTCGGAAAAAGCGGCAGCAGAACAAGGACGGCAGATGCAAAATTACACAAACGGAAGCGGGAAAACGGCGGCGGCATTTCGGGGATTCAGGAGATTTTTAACAGAAATCCGATTGACAACGACGCCGTCTGATGATATAATTGAATGGAAACCAAGATAGGATTTCCGCTGCCGGACGGCATCGGACCGACGGAATCTGCCCGATCGCCGGAACGCGGACGGGCCGGGAGAACGGCGCTTCGCGGAGGGAAAAGGAAGGCTATGTTGATTAAAACAAGGAATGTATTGCTGATTGCGGTCACAGTGGCTCTGCTGCTTGCGTGCGGGGTCGCCGTCACGGCCGCGGAGGAGATTTCCGCCCCGGGGGGCGAGGTGAGCAGCGACGAGGAGCTGATTGCCGCCCTCGGCGGCGAGAAGGCCGTGAGCGATGAGGATGGCTATCTGCTGCTCCGCTCGGATATCCGGCTGGAAAAGCCGGTGATTCTTCTTGACGGGGATTATCTGCTGTCGGGCGGAGGCTGCCGCATTACGGCTTCCTTTGACGACGACAGCTTCTTTATCATCGGAGACGGCGAAAAGGAGGCTTCTCTGCGGATCGGGAGCAGCGACGCGCAGACCGACAATGACAGCGTGATCTTCGACGGAGAGGGAAAATCCTTTGCCGGTTCGTTTCTCTGCATCCGCCCGAAGGGCACTGTTGAGATCTTCGTCGGAACGGTCTTCTCCGACGCTGTGTCCACCGCCTGCGGCGCCGCCGTCTATAACGAAGGCACGATGAGCCTTTACGGCGGGAAGATCGAAAACTGCCGTGCCACCGGCTCGGGCGGTGCCTTCTTCAACAAGGGACATATGTTTCTCGCCGGCGGGCGCGTTTCGGACTGCTCTGCCGATTTCGGCGGAGGGGTATACAACGAGGGACAATTGGATCTGATCGGGACGGAGCTTCTCTCCTGCAGCGCAGGCAAGGGCGGGGCGGTCTTCAACAGCGGGACGCTCCATTTCAGAAGCTCCTCCGTCACGGATGCCTCCGCCGAAGCGGGCGGAGGAGTCTACAACAGCGGGACAGCCGACTTTGAGGGCGGACAGATCCTGACGTCTGCCGCCTCCGACTGCGGCGGCGCGCTGTATAACAGCGGAAATGCCACCCTGTCGGGAACATACTTTTCGGGAAACAGCGCCCTGTCGGGCGGAACGGCCTTCAACGCTGCCGTCCTTACGATCAGCGACGGTCAGATCTACGAGGGCACGGCGTCGGGCAACGGCGGAAACTTCTATAATGACAAAAAAGCCGAAATGACGGTGTCGGGCGGGACGATCGGGCGCGGCTCGGCGGTGTTCGGAGGCGGGATCTTCAACCTCGGAAAGCTGACGGTGTCGGGAGGCGGCTTCTCCTCCAACAAGGCGGAGGCAGGGCAGGCGATTCTCAACGACGGCAGCCTGATTTTCACGGATCATCCCTACATCGACGGACGTAACGATGTGATGATCGTCGCGGCGGAGCAGCACGCCCATGCCGCTTCTGTAGAGACGGAAATGAAGGCCGAGACGGTGGCCGTCCTGACACCCGGCGTGAAGGAGGGGGAGAATTACCGCGCCGAGTATACCGCCGGCGTGGTTCTGATCACCGGACCCTACGCCGCGGCGAGCAGTCAACACTTTGCCGTCTCCTCCGACGGCAGGACGGAATGGGTGATGACGGAGGACGGAAGCTTTCGCGAAAAGCTGCCGGTCTATTTTGAAGCGTGGTTTTATCTTGTACTGATCGCCGCCTTCGCCGCGACGGTGATCGTCCTCGTCGTCGGGATCCGGTTTTCCGATCGCAGAATGCGGCGGAATCGGACCGCCTGACCGCAGACCGTCAGACAAAGATTCCGGAACAGGAGGGCGCGTGATGAGATATGCCGTGACAGACGTCGGAGCGAATACCGTAAAAATCAGTCTCTATGAGGTGGAAAACCGCCGCCCGAGGCACATTGTCAGCCAGTCCACTCCGGTCGGGCTGGCGGGATATGTGAAGGACGGCGCGATGTCGGAGGAGGGTATCTCCGCATTGGCGGGGGTGCTGGCCGACTATCGCAGACTTGCCGACATGATCGGCGCGTCGGAATTTTTCTGCCTTGCGACCGCCAGCCTGCGGCATCTTGTCAATCGGACGCGCGTGGTCTTTGAGATCCGGCAGAGGACCGGGGTACCGATCCTCGTGATCGACGGGGAACGGGAGGCGGAGCTCGGCTTCATCGGCTTTTCCGACGCGGTGCGCACGCGGCTCGGCGGCATTCCCTCCGAGGGGCTTTTCATCGATATGGGAGGGGGCAGCACGGAATTCGCTTCCGTAGGAGATCAGGGCTGCCGCAAGAGTCTTGCTTTCGGCGCGCTCAGCCTGTATAACCGATTTGTGACGGGCATTCTCCCCGACGGAGGAGAGGGACGCGCCATCGCAGACTGCGTCGCGCAGACCCTGAAGGAGGGCTTTGCGGAGGAACGCTGCGGCGGAAGGACGGCTTATATCACCGGCGGGACGGCAAAGGCCCTCGGAAAGCTGATCTCCGAATTCACCGGGAAGCGGAGAGGCAGCGGGGCGGAGCTTGCGGCGGAGGATTTTGCCTGCCTCCTGCGTCGTCTGGAGCGGCAGGACAAGGGAGATCTTCACCGAATGGCGGGGAAGCTGCCCGATCGGCTGCATATGCTTCTGCCGGGGCTGTATGCCTTTCATGAGATATTTCGCTTCTTCGGAACGGAGCGGGTCTATACCGTCTATTCCGGTATACGGGACGGATTCATTCTCGACGGAATCACAAAGGGACTTATATGCTGAAGGAAGAAACACGGTTTGCCGACGGCACGGTATTCGAGGGGATCGTATCGATCCGTGCCCTGATCGAAAGCGCCCTCGCGCATCGTCGGGGAGAATCGGAGAACGATCGCAGGATTCTGAAAATCCTGTATGACAGGACGCGGGAGACCGCGAAAAAAAAGGAGCTTCTCTGGCTTGCCCATCGGGGAGAGGAGCTGGGCTTTGCGCTCTGCCCCTGCTCGAAGGAAGAGATTGACGCCCTCACCGTCGGGAATACCCACGGGGGGTTGGCGGCGCTCTGCGGAGAGCGGACGATTCCGATGCTCACTGCCGACAGACTGCCGGAAAAGGGCTTCTTTGTGATGGTGGAGGGGATCGAAGATCCCTATAATTTCGGATATGCCCTTCGCTCGCTCTACGCGGCGGGGGTTGATGGGGTGTTCCTCGGGGAGCGGAACTGGATGACGGCTGCGGGAGTTGTCTGCCGCGCCTCCGCCGGCGCGTCGGAAGCGATGCCGCTTTATCGGGCGGGGGAGGAGCTTGTGCCGATGATGCGCGCACGGGGGTATAAAATCGTCTGCGCCGATCTGCGGGATTCCCTTCCGATCTACGAGGCCGATCTGCGCCGTCCGATTTTTCTGGTTGTCGGAGGAGAGAAGCGGGGGATCTCAAGAGGGCTGCTTGAGCAGGCCGATATCCGCGTGCGGATCGAGTATGCAAGAGAATTCGACGCTTCGCTTTCGGCGGCATCGGCGGCCACGCTGGTCGGCTACGAGGTCTATCGTCAGAATCGGGGATAAGGCCGGACGCCCGTCGGTACCGCCGGAAACGCTTTTACCGGCGGGGAGGAAGCCCCGCGTGATTCCCATGAAACGGAAAGAAGCCGCAGCAGTCTGCTGCGGCTTCGGTTTTTTGCCCGATCGGGGCTATCAGGAGGCCTGGCGATCAGGCGGCGGTCCTTCCTTCCGCCTTGTAATAGGCGACGGCGAGGTCGACCACCATGCCGTAGCTCTTTGAGCCGGCGGTCTGTCCCTGCGAGGCGAGATAGCCGTCGTTCACCGCGTTGCTGACATCGGCGGCGATGTTGTCGCGGTATTTTTCGAAGAATTCGTTATAGGCGATCATTTCGTAGCGCAGGCGGTTGTCGGCCTTTGAAATGAGCGCAGCGTATCGTTCGGCGTCGGCGCTGTAGAGCGCGGAGATGACGTACTCGAAGACGTTCATATAGCCGGAATAGCGGATATAGGGGTCGTCGCTTCTGAGGCAGACGAGAAAAGCGATGAAATTCGCCTCATCCTCCCGCGCGATCCCCCGTTGGTGCGCCAGCTCGTGGGCGGCGGTGTAGGGCAGGGTGTAGTCGGGGAAATTCGTGTTGATGTTGGATTCCCCCGTAAAGTAGGTATAGACTCCCGAGATATGCG
>CALWTY010000083.1 GCA_944384585.1 uncultured Clostridia bacterium
GGATGTATGGATCAGACTCATGACGATCCTCCTTACATGGACGGAACGAAGCCGGGATGCTCGTCCTCATCATGGTAGATGTCATCATCCATGATGTTGGCACCAAGCATCTCCAGCATGTTCTCTGCCTGCTCCGCATCGGAGCAGCATTCGGGCGCGTTGGCTGCATAGACAGCCTGCTCCACCAGATCCTCTGCGGTGATCATCTCATTGGTTTCTTCCTCGTCCTCATCATCACTGACGAAGGGACAGAAGTCCGGGTTGAGGCGAAGGGTGAATTGGTCCTCGTCCACTTCGAAGCCTTCCAGCGTGTCGGGATAGCCGGTACGAAGGTAGTCGCAGATGTAATCCATCAGCTGCTGATCGTTGGGCAGGTCGATGCCATACCGCTCGTTCAGATAGCCGAAGCCGATCTGCCGATAGTCGATCGGCTTCCCGTCGATCAGCACCTGCCCGCTGTCAGACGGAAAAACATTCATGAGGATGCGGATCGTCGTCGTTTTGCCGGCGCCGTTCCGTCCGAGCAGGCCGAAAGCCTTCCCTCCCTCCGCTTGGAAGGAAACGCCGGTCAGAACCTGCTTCTCACCGAACCGCTTGCATAAATCTTTCACTTCAAGTATCATATCATAACCTCGTCACGGCAACATCGGGATCGTCGGAGCGTCGGCTCCCGACCTGTTTTCATTATATCACAGACAAGATCGGATTGCAATTGACCGAAAAATAAAAATTCGCCCCTTTGAAGAAAAGGGGCATATGCAAATTCCATCACCTGCATCCGATTCCGCCCCCTGCGCTGCGGGGAGGACAGCCTCCCCGCGGGCAGGGCTCATTTCATCCGGATTTTGGCAACCGCCTTCCGCACGGGTGCAGGGCAATCGTCGACGGCGGTAAGAGGCTTGTGCGCCTCTCCGGGGTACAGCAGGACAAACTTCCCTGCCTCAAGAAGCAACGACGAATAGGCGGCGGGCTCGCTGAAAAAGCAGAGATCGTTCCCGGCCGAAGTGTCAGTCACCGACAGAGCGCTTCCGTCGCAGAGATCGAGATACTCGCAGCCGCGGATCATATACTGCACGTCGGCATAAACCTCATGCGCCTCAAAGCGACCCTCGGCGCGCGGCTTTGTCATCCCCTCCGAAAGAATCACATAGGCGTTTTCGGAAATCTCATACCGCCCGGGCGGGGTGTTTTCGGTCAGCGTGAACAGGAATTCAAACACCTTTTCGAGGTCCTTCGCCGCGTAGAGATAGCGGGCGCCGTTTTTCAAGCTGTCGTAGATCATATCGCTTCCTCCGTTATATTCCGCCGCAATCAAGCAGCCATTCTTTCCAGATATCGTAAGCGGCGGCCTTGAAATGAAGTCCGTCGCGGGACAAATCCTCCCGAAGATCTCCGTTCTCGTCGTCAAAGATCGTCTCATAGCCGAGATAATAGATCGTCTTCCCGTCGGCAAGCGTCTTGAGGCTGCGATTCAGCGCATCGATCCGGTCGTTGCTGAAAACGGCGTTTGACTCTTCCTTTTCGGCGGTGACGTGCATATTCGACTGGATCACTACGACCGCATCGGGCTGTAGGGCGAGAATACGCTTGATCAGCGCGGCGTAATTCCTTGTGATGTTTTCGGGGGAATCCCCGATTTCATTGATGCCGAGGAGCAAATAGATCTTGCCGAACTGATTCTGCTCCAGATATTCCTCCAGCGTCAGATCCCCTGTGCCGGTCTCTGATTTCCTGTCGGAGAAGCAGCGCTGTACCGTCATGCCGGTCCACGCAAAGTAGGAGGCGCCGTCGATCCGACCGTTATAATACAGTCCGACGATTCTGGAATCCCCGAGAAACAGCACGTCGTCAAAGTAGCCCTTCGGCGGCTTGACGGTAGGCACGTCGGTTGTCGGAGGATCGGTCTCCGGAGGCTCCGTTGTCGGAGGCTCGGTCGTAGGAGGCTCGGTCGTAGGAGGCTCGGTCTCCGGCGGTTCGGTCGTAGGAGGCTCTGTCACCCCGGGCACGGTGGTATCGGGAACCGAGGTGTCGGGGACAGACTCCTCCCCCGGCGCGGTCGGCTCGGCCTGGGAGGGGTTGCTGACGATGCCGGACTGGACAGCGCCGGGTGCGGCGATCATGCCGTGCTCGGTGAGATAATCGCGCCAGATCGAATAGCATTTGCCCTTGAGATGAACGCCGTCCCCGGTGTAATCCGCCCGCAGATTGCCGTTTTCGTCGTCAAAGATTTTCTCAAAGCCGAGATAGAAGACGGTTTCCCCGTCTGCCAGCTTCGAGAGTCGTCGGTTCAGCTCGTCGATCCGTCCGTTGTTGAAGGTATCGGGGTTTTTGTCGGATTTCGCCTTGGTGACGTGCATATTCGATTGGATGATGAGGATGGCATCGGGCTGAAGCTCATGGAGACGTTCGAGCAGCGCCTCGTACTTTGACACGATCCAGCTGTAGCTGTATCCGATCTCATTGATACCGAGCAGGATATAGATTTTCCCGAAGCGGTTCTTCTTCAGGTACTCCTCAAGATTGAGGCTTCCGGTGCCGGTCTCCGATTTCTTATCGGCAAAGCAGTTTGAGACATTCATGGAGGTGCGTGCGAAATACGATGCACCCTCGATCCGGCCGTAGGTCCACAAGCCGACGGTTCTGGAGTCACCGATGAAAAGCGCGTCGCTGTAATATTCCTCCGGCGTGACGGGGATCGGCTCGGTGTCCGGCGGCAGCGGTGTGCTGTCGGTATCGGGAGGCGTCGCCGTACCGTCCTGGGAAGAATCACCGGTGCTGTCCGCAACCGGCGGCTCCGTCTGCTTCGTCTGCTCCGTGTCGGGCGGATCGACCGGTTCCTCGGTCTCGAAACCGTCCCGCAGCAGCAGCATGAATTTCTCGATGGGATTTCCCCCGCCGCCGGAGAGCATAAGCCCGAGCGCAGCCACCACCACCGAGGTCGCAATGACGCTGATCAGAAGAATATATTTCTGATAGGAAAGCTCGCTTTTATTCGAATAACGATTCATACAAATACTCCGGAAATTCCGGGCTTTCGTCGGAAAGCCTTAAAAATTGAAATACAGGAAGGGATCGTTCGCACTGCAGGCGACGAGGTAGATCGAATACCAGAAAATGAGCAGCAGCAGAGGAACGGCGATCAGGGGCTTGCTTCGGATCTTCTCATAGATCCGTCTCGGAATCGGGGTGCAGAACAGCAGCCCCAGCACGAACAGCCATCCAATGCTCTTGGCATATTTCAGCCAATCCAAAGCATAGACCTCCTCCGGCGCGGCGGTAAAGAAGGGGAACATCCTCGACAGATAGACCCCGAAGTCGGAAATCGTGGGGAGCTTGAAGAGCATCCACGAAAAGATGACGGCAAAGAACATATAGATGCGGGAGAGGACGCGGTTCTCCGTGATGAAATCCAGCGCGCCGGTCTTCTCAATATAGACCAGCAGGAAGAGGAAGAGCCCCCAAAGCAAAAAGTTGAGGGTATTGCCGTGCCAGACGCCGGTCAGCACCCAGACGATGAAGAGGTTGCGCACCAGTCTGACCCGGCTGCAGCGGCTTCCGCCGAGGGGAAAATAAACATTTTCCTTGAACCATTCCCCAAGAGTCATATGCCATCTTCTCCAGAACTCGCTCATGGAGCGGGAGAGGTAGGGATAATTAAAGTTCTGCGGCGTTTTGCAGCCGAGCATCTCTCCGATGCCGGAGGCCATCAGCGAATAGCCGTAGAAGTCAAAATAGAGCTGAAGCGAGAAGGCGATGATTCCGAGCCAGGCAAGCGGCGTCGAAATGCTGGAATAACCGATGGTCTCGATTCCGCTCCATACGCTCCCGAGGCGGTCGGCAAAGATCTTTTTCAAGCCGAGGCCGAGGATGAATTCCGCCAGACCGGAGCTGATGCCGGCGAAGGAGACGATCCGGGATTTGAGATAAGGCTTGAAATCCTTATAGGTCTGGATCGGTCCCATCGAGATCTGGGGAAACATCGTAAGATATGCGCCGTAATCGATAAAGGACTCCTCCGACTCCGCCGTACCGGCATATACCTCCCGCAGATAGGAGAGATTCTTGAAGGTATAGAAGCTGGGTCCGAGCGGGAGCGCGATATCGGGCACGGTGATCTCCTTCCCGCCCGCCGAGACAAGCGCCGGCAGAAGCGCGGTAAGGAAGGATTCGGCGTATTTGTAGGTGACAAGGAAGACAACGTTAAAAAGCACGCCGCAGACGAAGACCGCTTTCCGGGATCGGCCGTTCAGCTCCGAAATGATCATGCCGAGAAGATAATTCATAACGGCGGAGACCATCAGAAGGATCAGCCATTCATAGAACTTTCCCACCGCAAGGGCGTAGAAGACGATGCTGCCGAGAAACAGGACGGCGTTGCGGACCTTCCCTTTGACCGCGGCGTGAAGCGCCACGAACAGCGGCAGAAACAAAAAAATAAAATCAAGATTGGTAAAACTCATACAAGATACCCCGAGGCATACTGAACCTGTGCTTCCGGCCTCCCGTCACAGGATCCGGATGCGTTATTATTATATGACGAAGCTTGTCGCGAATTGTTTTCCGAAATCAGAGAAAATTCGAATTTTCCGACCGTCAGTCCTTCCGTCCGGCGCGGAGCATCAGATACGCCCGAAGCACCGCCGCCTGCGTCTTGGCGTCGGGGACATTCCCGTTCAGAATCTCCGCCACCAGATCGTCAAGAGGCATCAGATCCACGCGGAGGAATTCCCCTTCGTCGGGATGCGCCTCCCCGAAGGTCAGCTCCCGCGCCAGATACAGATGGATTATTTCATCGGTATAAGCGGCGGCAGGATAGAATTCTCCCATGTAGATCAGCTCCCCGGCTTCCGCGCCGGTTTCCTCCAGCAGCTCCCGCCGCGCCGCCTTTTCGGGATCCTCCTCCCGACCGTTCAGCTTCCCCGCCGGGACTTCAAGCGTGACCCGTCCGATCGGATAGCGGTACTGCCGTTCCACCACCACACGGTCGTTTTCGGTAATCGGAACAATGCAGACCGCCCCGACGTGCCGGACATATTCGCGGCCGGTGATTTTCCCGTCGGACAGCATGACGGTATCCTTGCAAAGCGTCAGAAGTCTCCCCTCGAAGATCGTCTCGGAGGAGAGCTTCTTTTCCGTCAGATTCCGGAATGACATTTACAGTACCTTCCCCTTCTTGCGGTATTTTGTATAAGCGATCGCCAGCACGGTGGAATTGGCAAGCACGATCAGGATCCAGGTAACGGGATAGCAGATATAGATCGTGTCAAGCGTTGTTCTGACGGGATAAATCAGCCGCATCCAGAAGATTCTCACGCCGAGAACGCCGACCACCGAGTTGATCATGGTCGCGGTGGAATGGCCGGACGCCTGC
>CALWTY010000084.1 GCA_944384585.1 uncultured Clostridia bacterium
ACGACAGAAAAACCGCCGCAGAGCTTCGGCAGCTCATAACGGAGAGTGAAAGTGATGCGCGGCGTTTTATCTCGGCCTTTTACGATGAGGGAAGCTTTCTTGAGAGCGGGACCTATGCAAGAGGAGCGGAGAACAGGGGAGACTTTGAGGGCGTGATCACCGGCTGCGGCGCGGTGGACGGAAGATTGGTCTTTGCCTTCATACAGGACTATGCAAACGGCAGAGCCGCTTTTACCGCCGCTTCGGCGGGAAAGATCACGGCGCTGTATGAGAAGGCGCTCCGCGCGGGAGCGCCGGTCGTAGGCGTATACAGCGGAGCGGGCGCAAAGCTCAGCGAGGGCGTGGGCGCGATCGCAGGATACGGCGCGGTGCTGGCAAAGATCGCGGAGGCATCGGGTGAGATCCCGCAGATCGCGGTCATCGCAGGCCCGTGCGGAGGCGCGGCAGCCGTCGCGGCAGGCTCGGCGGACTTTCTTGTTGCAGACAGTAAAAAGGGAGAGCTTTATCTGCAGCCCGGGACGGAACGGGCGGTAAGCCCGATGTGCCCCGATCGGAGCGCGGAGGGCGTGGAGGCGCTGGCCGCGGAGACAAGAGCGCTGCTCCATCATCTCCCCTCCAACCGGAGGGAGGGAAGCGTCATGACCTTAAGACCGGAGGATATCAACCGGCCGGCTGACGGGGAGGCGATCCTCGCCATGACGGAGGGCGACGTAAGGGAGCTGATCGCGGAGATCACAGACGACGGAGGCTTTTTTGAGCTGGCGGCGGAGGAATCTCCGGAGGCGGTGTGCGGCTTCGGCGCGGTCAACGGACGAATCGTCGGAATCGTTGCCTCCCAGCCCACCTGCAGGGAGGGAGCGCTGACGGCGGGGGCGGCCAAAAAGGCAGCCCGCCTGATCGGCTTCTTAGGACGCTTCGGCGTGCCGCTTCTGACTATGGTCAATACCGTCGGCTTCGGAAAGGAGCGGAAACACTGTCAGATCCCGGCGCTGGCGGCGCTGTGCCGCGCTTATGCCGAATGCCGCAGCCCGAAGATCACCGTCGTGACCGGAAAGGCTTACGGCTCGGCGCTTGCCATGATGGGATCGCGGCAGTTCGGCGCCGATCTCGTCTTCGCTCTCGATACGGCGGAGATCAGCGTGCTGCCCCCCGAAACGGCGGTGGAGTTCCTGTGGGAGGAACGTCTGAAGGAGGCGGAGAATCCCGAGGCGGCCAGAGCCTCCCTGAAGGAGGAATGGCTGGCAACGGAAGCCTCCCCCCTGTCGGCGGCAGGCTGCGGCGATATCGACGATATCATCGACGCGGCGGAGTTGAGACAGAGGATTGCGGCGGCCTTTGAGGTCTTTGCCGCGGAATAAGGAGAGAGCATGATTACGGTACTGTCATTGTTTCCGGAGGAAATTTCCTCCTCGATGAATCTGTCGGAAAAGCTGGCGTCGATCTTCAATACGGCGATCATAGGCTTTCTTGTCGTGATCGTCGTGATGGCGATTATATGGGCGATCCTTGAGATCTTCGGCAGAATCTTCGGAAAGGAGAAGGCGGAGGACGCCCCCGAAGCGAAGGAGGCTCCCGCCGTGCCGGCGGCAGAGGAGGAGAGCGGCGCTGCCGAGGAGGAGCTGGTCGCGGTGATCACCGCCGCTGTTGCAGCCGCCTCGGAAAAGCCGGCGTCCTCCTTCCGCGTGGTCTCCTTCCGAAGAGCAGGCAGAAGCTGATGCTTCCGATGAGAAGCTCCGCTCCCGAACAGGGAAGCGCGGGCAGCATGATCAAATCTTGAGATAAAAAGAGGAAAAGAGTTATGTCAAAGCGTTATCAAGTCACCGTCAACGGAACCGTATACGAGGTCGAGGTGGAGGAGCTGGGCGAGGGAAGCGCTCCCGCTCCCGCAGCAGCCGCCCCCGCCGCCCCCAAGCCCGCCGCCCCCAAGCCCGGCGCGGGCACGCCGGTATCCGCCCCGATGCAGGGCACGATCCTGAAGGTCGCTGTCACTGCCGGCGCCGCCGTCAAAAAGGGAGACCTGATCTGTCTTCTGGAGGCGATGAAGATGGAAAACGAGATCTTCGCGCCCTGCGACGGAACGGTGACCTCGGTGACGGTCTCGGCGGGACAGTCGGTCGCCACCGGTGCCGTCCTTGCCACCATCGCCTGATTCCCCGATCTATCCCCGAAATCCCGATTGAATAAGGAGGCTTTCGCTGACGCGGAAGCTATGGTCTGAATATGCTCGAAACACTGAAAAATTTCTGGGAATCGACGGGTCTTGCCATCGCGGCAGCCGACCCCGAGACCCTGATCAAATATCTGATCATGTATGTGATCATCGGCATTCTGCTCTACCTTGCCATCGTGCGCAAGTTCGAGCCGATGCTGCTGCTGCCGATCGCCTTTGGTATGCTGCTTGCCAATATTCCGGGACAGGAGCTGATCCATACCGAGCTGTTCTTCGTGGATCATCCCGATTACGGACAGATCCTGCAGGAGGGCGGGCTGATCGATATGCTCTACCTCGGCGTGAAGCTGGGAATATATCCGTCGCTGATCTTTATGGGGATCGGCGCGATGACCGACTTCTCGCCGATGATCGCCAACCCCAAGAGCCTGATGCTCGGCGCGGCAGCCCAGCTCGGGGTCTTCGTCTCCTATGCCGGCGCGGTCTTCCTCGGCTTCTCGGCGGCGGCGGCCGCCGCCATCGCCATCATCGGAGGCGCGGACGGGCCGACTGCCATCCTCGTGACAAAGGAGCTGGCCCCCGTCCTGCTCGGCGCGATCGCCATCGCCGCCTATTCCTACATGGCGCTGATTCCGATGATCCAGCCCCCCATCATGAAGCTCGTCACCACCAAGAAGGAGCGCGCAATCAAAATGACGGCGCTGCGCAAGGTCTCGAAGAAGGAGCTGATCCTCTTCCCGATCATCGTCACCGGCGTGGTCTGCCTGATCCTGCCCTCCGCCGCCCCGCTGATCGGCTTCCTGATGCTCGGCAACCTCTTTAATGTCACAGGCGTTGTCGACCGTCTCTCCAAGACGGCGCAGAACGAGCTGATCAATATCGTCACGATCTGCCTCGGCGTTTCGGTGGGCGCGACCGCCAATGCCGAATCCTTCCTTTCGCTGCCGACCGTCTGCATTATCCTCCTCGGCCTCGCCGCCTTCTGCTTCTCGACCCTCGGCGGACTGCTCGGCGGGAAGCTGATGTGCCGCCTGACCGGCGGGAGAATCAACCCCCTCATCGGCTCTGCCGGCGTTTCCGCCGTCCCGATGGCGGCGCGGGTCTCCCAGATCGTCGGACAGAAGGAGGACCCCTCGAATTTCCTGCTCATGCACGCCATGGGCCCCAACGTGGCCGGCGTGATCGGCTCGGCGATCGCGGCGGGCTGGTTCCTGTCCTGCTTCGGCTGATCCGGCGGCCGCTTCCTGTATACCATTGCTTGAAAAGAAGGAATCGAATATGTCTAAAGTGAAAATCTGTGAAACCGTTCTCCGCGACGCGCATCAGTCGCTGGCGGCGACGAGAATGACGACGGAGGAGATGCTCCCGATCGTCGAGGCGATGGACGAGGTCGGCTACCATGCGCTGGAGGCATGGGGCGGCGCGACCTTTGATGCCTGTCTCCGCTTTTTGAACGAAGATCCCTGGGAGCGGCTGCGGAAGCTCCGCGCAAGGGCGAAGAAGACCAAGCTCCAGATGCTCTTCCGCGGGCAGAATATCCTCGGCTACCGCCATTATGCCGACGATGTCGTGGAATATTTCGTCAGCAAGTCGATCGCCAACGGCATCGATATCATCCGCATCTTCGATGCCCTGAACGATCCCCGCAATCTCGAAACCTCCGTCAAGGCCGCCAAGCGGGAGGGGGGACACGTCCAGGCGGCGATCAGCTATACCACCGGCCCGGTCTACAATAACGACTATTTTGCCGGCTTTGCCCGCCGGCTCCGGGACATGGGCGCCGACTCGATCTGCATCAAGGATATGGCGGGTCTGCTCACTCCCTATGCCGCCTATGAGCTGGTCAGAACCCTGAAGGAGACGGTCAGCCTCCCGATCGAGCTACATACCCACTACACCTCCGGCCTTGCCTCGATGACGCTGCTCAAGGCGATCGAGGCGGGGGTGGATATCGTCGATACCGCCATCTCCCCCTTTGCAATGGGGACCTCCCAGGCGCCGACGGAGGCGCTGGTCGCGGCGCTCAGCGGCACCGAGTACGATACCGGGCTTGATCTTTCGGCGCTCGATGTCGTCAGCCGCTATTTCGCGCCGATCCGCGAGCGGTATCTGGAGAGCGGCCTGATCGATCCGAAGGTGCTGAAGGTCGACGTCAACGCGCTGATCTATCAGGTGCCGGGCGGAATGCTCTCGAATCTCGTCTCCCAGCTCAAGCAGGCGGGGAAGAGCGAGCTGCTGGGACAGGTGCTGGAGGAGGTGCCGCGGGTGCGCGCCGATGCAGGCTATGTGCCGCTGGTCACCCCGACCTCCCAGATCGTCGGGACGCAGGCGGTCTTCAATGTCCTCTGCGGCGAGCGCTACCGTCAGGTGACGAAGGAATTCAGAGGCATTGTCCACGGCGACTACGGCAGAACGCCGATGCCGATCGATCCCGCCTTCGCGGAGCAGATCCTCAAGGGCGAGAAGCCGATTACCTGCCGCCCCGCGGATCTGCTGCAGCCGGAGCTTGAAAAGCTGCGCAGCGAGATGAAGCTATATGAGAGGCAGGAGGAGGACGTTCTGACCTATGCGCTCTTCGAGCAGGTCGCGAAGAAGTTCTTTGAGAAACGCCGCGCCGACGCTTACGGCATCGACGCCGCTCACTGCGATCCCGAACAAAAGATTCACGCCGTCTGAGGCGCAAACATCCCCCTGCCGCATCTTTGCGGCAGGGGGATGTTTTTCAGGGGACGCATTGCATGGGGGCTTCCCCAAAAAAGCCCCCCTGCACCCCCCAAAACTTTTGTCTTGGGGGATACAGGCATGGGGTTGCGGCTTGGGCGGGTGTGCCGCGAACCACGCTTGAA
>CALWTY010000085.1 GCA_944384585.1 uncultured Clostridia bacterium
TGTGTCAGATCTTCAGCTTCAACATTGTTTCCTGTCTTCTTCAGGCAGAAATAAAACAACTTTTCCATATAGTTTTCGGCAAATTCGTTGATAAGCCGATCACGCATTTCGTTCGCTTTTTGCATTTCCTCGCCTCCTTTCACCCATATAGTGTGGCAGTTTCGGATTTGCTGACAAGATTTATATAAAATTTAGGTTTTCAATTAATTATATCACAATATCCACTAAAAGAAAATTGATTCCGACAAAGTTACATGATTTGTTGAAGATAGAGCAAAAGACAGTATAGCCTTTCGACCATACTGTCATTTTGTTTATCCTATTCGGTTTTCGTTTTCTCCGTTAAGGACATCCCGCTTTCGGACGGGGGAGTTTTTTTGACGGGCTTCGCCCGCAAGCGGGAGCTTTTGAAGGGATCTGCCCGCGAATGCGTGATTTTTGAAGGGATCTGCCCGCAAGCGGGCGGCTTTTGTCAGTACCGCACCTTCGTCACGACCGTCCTGCGGTTGTAGAAGTTCATCAGCGACAGCATTTTCGAGGTCGGCTCGAAGAAGACGATCGTTTTGACGCTGTTGTCCTCCTCATCGGGGACAACGGCAAAATAGAGATCCTCGGCGTTCATCGAGGAGACGGCCTCGTAGCGGGCGCTGAAGGAGAGGCGGTCGGCGGCCTGACGGTAGCTGTCACGGTAGGGGGCGATCATTTCGGCGGAGGAAATCCTGAAGTTGAACTTTTCCTTGCGGGAGCGGTTGTTGTAGACCTCCGCAATGTTGAAATCGCCGCCGGCGACGCGGTAGTCGTATTCGATTCTGAAGAAGCGGTTGTAGGTGACGCGGACGACAATCAGCAGAAAGAGGGGGCAGAGCGGGATAAACCAGATCATCGCGCCCCAGCCCATCAGAAAGAGCAGAAACAGAAGCAGAAGCAGGGGGCAGAGGATGTAGAGGGCGATGGCGACGGCTCGCATCCGCCCGTAAGAGCCTTCGTATTTTTTGACGACGGAATACTCCGCGTAATGTGCCGTTTCGTTCATAGGCGGTGGGATGCTCCTTTCAGAAGCGCAAATTTGGTATTTATGATTATATCATGACGGAAACCGTCTGTCAAGTTATTGAAAAACGGTATTGATTTTTTTGACGGATTATTATATCATATTACTATTAAGGAAGGTTTTTTGATGCCGCGTGAGGCGGGACAAGAACCGCATATTACTATTTCGACGGGAGTGAAACCTATGAAAGCAGTTATTTCCGTGACCGGGCGCGACAGTATGGGGATCATCGCGAAGGTGAGCTGCGCCTGCGCCGAATACGGGGTGAATATCATCGATATTTCCCAAACGGTCCTCAGCGAGTATTTCGCAATGATCATGATCGTCGATATCGACAGGATCAACGTGCCGTTTGGCAGCTTCGTCGATAAGATGACGGAGCTGGGCAAGGCGCAGAAGCTGGAGATCCATACGATGCACGAGGATCTTTTCAACTCGATGCACAGGATATGAGGTGGCGCAATGCTTGAGATGAACAATATTCTCGAAACGATCAATATGATCCGCGAAGAGAATCTCGATATCAGAACCGTCACGATGGGGATCTCGCTCTACGACTGCGTGAGCGAGGACGCCGACCGGCTCTGCGCAAAGGTCTATGATAAGATCATGCGCTGCGCAGAGAAGCTCGTCCCCACCGCCTGCGACATCGAAAAGACCTACGGCATCCCGATCATCAACAAGCGCATCTCGGTCACCCCGGTCTCGATGATCGGCGGGGATCTTCCGGAGGAGGGCTATCTGAAGCTGGCGGCGACGCTCGACCGCGCGGCGGCCGACCTCGGCGTGAATTTCATCGGAGGCTTCGGCGCGCAGGTGCAGAAGGGGATGACGGTCGGCGCAAGGCGGCTGATGGAGGTGATCCCGCAGGCGCTGGCCGAGACGGAGCGGGTCTGCTCCTCCGTCAACGTCGCCTCCACCAAGGCGGGGATCAATATGGACGCCGTCGCGATGACCGGCAGGATCATCAAGGAGACCGCGTCCCTCACGCGCGATCGGGAATCGATCGGCTGCGCCAAGTTCGTCGTCTTTGCCAATGCGCCGGAGGACAACCCCTTTATGGCGGGCGCGTTCCACGGCGTCGGTGAACCGGAAACCGTCATCAATGTCGGCGTTTCGGGCCCCGGCGTGGTGGCGAGCGCCATCCGCCGGGCGGGAGACTGCTCCTTCTCGGAGCTGGCGGATCTGATCAAGAAGACTGCCTTCAAGATCACGCGCATGGGTCAGCTCGTCGCCTGCGAGGCCTCAAGACGGCTCGGCGTTCCCTTCGGCATCGTCGATCTGTCGCTGGCGCCGACCCCCGCCATCGGTGATTCCGTCGCCCATATCCTGGAGGGCATGGGGCTGGAGTCGGTCGGCGCGCCGGGGACGACGGCGGCGCTGGCGCTGCTCAACGACGCGGTGAAGAAGGGGGGCACGATGGCCTCCAGCTTCGTCGGCGGGCTTTCCGGCGCGTTTATCCCGGTCTCGGAGGACGCCGGCATGATCGACGCGGTGGCAAGGGGCGCGCTGACGATCGAGAAGCTGGAAGCGATGACGGCGGTCTGCTCGGTGGGATTGGATATGATCGCCGTCCCCGGCGATACCCCCGAATCGACGATCTGCGGCATCATTGCCGACGAGATCTCCATCGGCGTCGCCAACACCAAGACGACGGCGGTCCGCATCATCCCGGTCTGCGGCAAGGGCGTGGGAGAGACGGTCAGCTTCGGCGGACTGCTCGGCTACGCGCCGATCATCGCGGTCAACGGCTGCTCCGCGGAGCGCTTCATCGCCCGCGGCGGGCGCATTCCGGCGCCGATCCACAGCCTTAAGAACTGATCCCGCCCGCCCCGCAGGTTGCATACAACTTTCTTTGAAGTCCCGCCAAACTTTTTACAATTAACTTGTTGATTTCGGCGGGATTTTACGGTATAATAATGAATCGGAATCAAAAATCAAAAGGAGATAGAACATGAGCGATTGTCCATATGCTGTTTCTCACGAGGTTGAGAATATGTGTACCGTTGCCAAAGGACCGAAGCACGGTCCCGCACCCATTCCGGAAGAAGGGAAATGGGTCAAGGCGTTTGAGATCAAGGATATCAGCGGTTTGACGCACGGAATCGGTCACTGCGCTCCCCAGCAGGGCGCCTGCAAGCTGACCCTCAATATCAAGGACGGCGTGATCCGCGAAGCGCTGGTCGAAACGATCGGCTGCTCCGGCATGACCCACTCCGCCGCGATGGCGGCGGAAATCCTTCAGGGCAAGACGATCCTGGAGGCGCTGAACACCGACCTTGTCTGCGACGCGATCAATGTTGCCATGCGCGAGCTGTTCCTGCAGATCGTCTACGGTCGTTCCCAGACCGCCTTCTCGGAGGGAGGACTTCCGATCGGCGCGTCGCTTGAGGATCTCGGAAAGGGCCTTCGCTCTCAGGTCGGAACGATGTTCGCCACCGAGCAGAAGGGCGTGCGCTATCTGGAGATGGCGGAGGGCTATATCCTCGATATGGCGCTCGACGCCGACAACGAGGTCATCGGCTATAAGTTCATTCACGTCGGGAAGATGCTGAGCGCCGTCAAGGCCGGCAAGAGCTACCGGGAGGCGTTTGAAAGCAACGTGAAGACCTACGGCCGTTACGACGAGGGCGTCAAGTTCATTGACCCCAGAGCGGAATAAGGGGGTACGACCAATGTCCAACAACGTGAAATTTGAAGGCAAAGAGAGAAGAATGGCAGGCATTGAGGCCTGCATGAAGGAATACGGGATCAAGGATCTCGAGGACGCGCGCGCCATCTGCCTCGCCAAGGGCATCGATGTCGACGCGATCGTCAAGGGCGTTCAGCCGATCGCCTTTGACAACGCAAGCTGGGCGTATACCCTCGGCTGCGCGGTCGCCATCCGTAAGGGCATCACCACCGCTGCCGACGCTGCGGAAGCGATCGGCATCGGGCTTCAGGCGTTCTGCATCCCCGGCTCCGTCGCCGACGACCGCAAGGTCGGCCTCGGCCACGGCAACCTCGGCGCCATGCTGCTCCGGGAGGAGACCAAGTGCTTCTGCTTCCTGGCGGGACATGAGTCCTTTGCCGCCGCGGAGGGCGCGATCGGAATCGCCCGCACCGCCAATAAGGTGAGGAAAGAGCCGCTTCAGGTCATCCTGAACGGCCTCGGCAAGGATGCCGCCTATATCATTTCGAGAATCAACGGCTTCACCTATGTCAGGACCGAGTACGATTTCTATACCGACGAGGTCAAGGTGGTGGAGACCACGCCGTATTCCAAGGGGGAAAAGGCGAAGGTCCGCTGCTACGGCGCCAACGACGTGCTGGAGGGCGTTGCCATCATGAAGCTCGAAAACGTTGACGTTTCGATCACCGGAAACTCCACCAATCCCACCCGCTTCCAGCATCTCGTCGCCGGCACCTACAAGAAGTGGGCGAATGAGAACGGCAGAAAGTATTTCTCGGTCGCTTCCGGCGGCGGAACGGGCCGTACCCTCCATCCCGACAATATGGCGGCGGGCCCCGCTTCCTACGGTCTGACCGACTCGATGGGACGGATGCACGGCGACGCGCAGTTCGCAGGCTCCTCCTCCGTTCCGGCTCACGTCGAGATGATGGGCCTGATCGGCATGGGCAACAACCCGATGGTCGGCGCGACAGTCGCGGTGGCGGTTGCGGTGGAAGAGGCCAATCGCTGAATCCGGCGCTTCCGACAGAAAAAAAGAATAACGCACACCGGTGGAATCAGCTTGGTGTCCGTAAAACAGGAATGGAAGAAAACCACTGAATTACGGCACCTGACCGACGAGATTGGCAAACAAGATAACGGGTATTCGGTGACATCCGAGTACCCGCTGTTTTTTTGCCTGTGCGTGGAAGCAATGGATTTATTTGCGCTTTTCGAGTCTCATCAACTCACATCTTTTCC
>CALWTY010000086.1 GCA_944384585.1 uncultured Clostridia bacterium
GTCTGCGCCGCACTCCGCCCGCCACCCTCGCCGCACTCCGCCGGCATCCGCCCCTCCACATGACTGCGCCGCCGGGAAGACGGCACTTTGCTCGCACAGATTCCGCGCCCCGCTCCCCCCAATGCCTTCGGGGGCGCGCTCCCTCCACCTGCCCCGCGTCATTTCCATCGTCTCCGCCCCGCTCCCGTTCCTTCCCCCGCTTTCCCGTTCCTCCCCCGCCGCCCGCAGACCGCCGGGCGGCTTTTGATTTTACGGCGGGTGTCTGCGCCGCGCTCCGCCCGCCACCCTCGCCGGCATCCGCCTGTTCCCGTTAGCGGGGGGTCTGCGTTTTCCGGCGCTCCGCTTTGTTCCGAAGCCCGGGAAAGCACTTGTCCGTCGGGGCGGCAGCTGCGTCGGAAAAGAAAGATTACACAGCCCGCAGCGCAATAACGGACTATTTATCGGCAATAATGGTGATTGAATAATGTATCATAATTTTATATAATGAATATGTGATAATCCTGCGGAGTTTTGGATATATGATTCATATGACATCACAATAACTCCGCGCCAAAGACGCTTTTTTTACGAAAAATCCGAAAAAACAGCAGCTTCTTTGCACAGAGAAAAATCGTAAAAATGTCGCGGATTTCGCAAAAATATATCACAGCGAGACGCTGGATAGAGCATGAAAGTGAGGTTTCAGGATGAGTGAATTCAGAAGGGCCCTCCGGTCCGGAAAGCCGCTGATCGGCGGATGGATTCAGACCGCCTCCCCCACGGCGGCGGAAATTTTCTCGGCGGCGGGGTACGATTGGGTGACGGTCGACTGCGAGCATTCCGAGGTCGGTCTGAGCGAGATCACGGCGGTTCTGCGCGGGATGCGGGGGAAGCCGGTCGCGCCCTTTGCCCGCGTGGCGGAGAACGATCCCATCCGGATCCGGCAGGCGCTGGATATGGGCGCGGAGGGCGTCATCGTCCCGCTGGTCAACAATGCGGAGGAGGCGCGGCGTGCCGTCGCGGCGGCGAAATATCCGCCGAAGGGCATCAGAGGCTTCGGCTTCGTCCGTCAGAACGGCTGGGGACGGGAATTCGATTCCTACGCGCAGCGGGCCAACGACGAGACGGTCGTCATCCTGATGGCGGAATCCAAGGAGGCGGTGGAGAACATCGACGAGATCCTGTCGGTGGACGGGGTCGACGGTATTTTCATCGGGCCCTACGATATGAGCGGCTCCTACGGCTGCGTCGGACAGACCGACAGCCCGGTGATCAGAGAAGCCTGCGCAAAGGTGGCGGAGGCCTGTCTGAGACACGGAAAGGCGGCGGGACAGCATATCGTCACCCCGACGGAGGAGTCGGTCGACAGAGCGATCGCGCAGGGCTTTACCTTTATTGCCCTCGGCGCGGACATCGTATTTCTGAATCAGAGCGCGGAGACGGCGGTCGGAATGGCGCGCCGTGCCGTTGAAAGGAGAAGAACATGAGCGAAATGACGGAGCTGCGGCGCGAGGTGCCGGTGCTGACCGACACCGAGGTGCTGGTGGCGGGAGGCGGACTCGGCGGGATCGCGGCGGCGCTGGCCTCGGCAAGAGCCGGCGCAAAGACGGTGCTGATCGAACGCAACGGCTATCTCGGCGGCGTCGCCGCAGCGGGAATGTGCTGCTCGGTCTACAACTGCATTTTCCGGGGAGACGGCAGCGAGGGAGTCGGCGGGATCCCCGTCGAAATCACCGGGCGGCTGGCGCAGACAGGCCCGGGGGACGGCTGGCGGCGGCATAAGGGACATATCATCTACGACGTCGAACGGGCGAAGCTGCTCTTCTCGGAGATTTTAGAGGAGGCGGGCGTCAGAGTGCTGACGGGGCTGGCCTGCTCCGATGTGATCCTGGAGGGGGACCGCCTGCGCGGGGTGATCGTGACCGGAAGGCGCGGTCTTGAGGCGATCCGCGCAGAAGCCGTCGTCGATTCGACGGGAGATGCCGACATTGCGGCGTTGAGCGGCGCTCCGATCAAGACCCGCTACGGCAAGACCAGCTACGTCTTCCGCCTCGGCGGAGTCGATATGGATCGCTTCGTCGACTATTTCAAGCGCCATCCCGATCAGTATCCCGAGCGGATGGACGTCAACTGGACGTTTGAGGAAGCGATGGCGCAGTACGACGAGACCGGCACCTTCCTCTTCCCTCACGGCGGCGGGATTCAGCTTGCCGCGGTGCGGGAGGCGATGGAGGAGGGGCTTCTCCCCCGCGAGATCGGGGTGCAGAATACCATCGGTGCCATGCAGATGCACGGGATCAGGAAGCTCGGCGTGCTGCACGTTATCACGGGCTACGCGCCGCTTCACGCCATGAGCGCCGAGGAGATCGCCCCGACGGTCACCGACGGCAGACGGATGGCGTTTGCCGTGGCGGAATTCTTCAGGAAAAAGCTCCCCGGCTTTGAAAATGCCTACGTCGCGGCGACAGCCGACGACCTCGGCATCCGCACCTCGCGGTATATCGACGGCGAGTTCCTCTTCACCAAGCAGATGAAGGAGAATGAGACGCACTTCGACGATGCGGTCGGACGGGGCGTGGTCGAGCGGCTGGTCAAGCTCAATACCGCCGATGGCGCGTGGAACGCGCAGGTGCTGGGAGACTGCTGCTACGATATTCCCCTGCGCTGCCTCCTCCCCCGCAAGATCGAGGGACTGATCATGGGAAGCGGGCGCAGCGTCAGCTCCGAGATCCCCGATCTGCTGCGCGTCATGGTGATGACGATGGCGGTCGGTCAGGGCGCGGGCACGGCGGCTGCCGTTGCCGTCCGTCAGGGCGTCCCGGTCCGGAATGTCGATTATGAGGCGCTGAAGCGGGAGCTGATCCGCGGAGGCGTGCCGTTTTGACGGCAGAGCAAAACAGAAAGGATGCCGACGGCCGGAGCCCCCGGTCCGGCAAGGGTGAAACATGAAACCATTGCGCAAGAGGATTTTGATCTCGCTTCTGCTGTTCGGAATGCTGACGGGCGTCGGCTGCACCGACCCGTCGGAGCAGGGCGGCGAGAGCGGGACGACGGGGGGAGAAAGCGATTCGACGCCCTCCTCCGAAGCACCGAAACTGCAGCTTCCCGAATCGGACGCGAAATATCAGCTTCTCTATAACAGCGATATGACCAATCTGCGGGACGCCGTGACCGGGAATCCGCGCGGGGCGCTCTCCCCCTCCCTGATCGAGCGGAGCGTCAGAGAAGCCGCCGAGGCAGGCGCGGATGCCTTTATCATGGCGCCGGGCTACTGCTGGGTTCCCTGGTGGCCGTCGCAGTATCTGGAGGAGCATGAGAAGTGGTATATCGAGGAATTCGGAGGCGAAAAGCGCGACAACACCGTCAATCTCTTTTATAACTACGTTCATTCGCAGGGACACGACCTGATCGGGGAGCATATTGATGCCTGCCGCAAGCACGACATCGCCGCCTTCATCAGCTTCCGCGTCAACGATCATCACTTCCTGCCCTATACGACCCCCGATAAAACGCATATCGGCACGACCGCGGAGATCTTCGTCGAGCATCCCGAATATCAGATCGGCTACGATGCCAACCTCGGCGTGACCCTTGACGAGCCCGACTTTATCAACGAAGAGATCCGGGAAAATCGCCTGAAGCTGATCGGGGAGCTGATCTCGCTCTATGAGATCGACGGCTTTGAGCTGGATTTCTGCCGCTTCTATCATCTGTTCAATACGACCAAAAGCACCCAAAAGGAGCGCGAGGATCTCATGACGGCGTTTGTTGCGGAGGTGGCCTCCATGCTCGAAGAAGCCGAGAAGCGCGACGGACGGGAGCGGATGCTCAGCGTGCGGATCCCCGCCTATACCGAGGTCTATCCCAATCTCGGAATCGATATCGAGCGCTGGTATGAGGCGGGCGTGGATATGTTCAACCTCTCCAGCTCCTATTATACCGATCAGACCACCGATATCGCGGAGGTCAGAGCGCTGGCTCCCGAGGCCGATCTCTATTACGAGCTGACCTTTGCCAGCTCCTATCAGCAGCTCAAGGAGCCCTACGCCAACCGGCGGATGTATCGCCGCACCACCCCCGAAATGCTGCTGACAACGGCGGCGCTGGCTTATGTCGAGGGGGCTGACGGGGTGTCGCTCTTCAACTTCCAATATTACCGAGAGGCGCGGGTCAAGGAAGAGGGCGTCGCGACGGAGCCGCCGTGGGAGACGCTCGGCGTGCTGACAGACCGGAAGCGCCTGGCAGAGACCGCGCGGCACTACTTCATCGGAACGACGCCGAAGGAGCGGATCACCACAAGCTGGGAACTTCCGCAGGTCTTCGGAAAGGGGCTGGAAGCGATCTTCACCCTCAATCTGCTCGATCCCGCCGGCGAGACGGAGGAATATGCCGTCCTGCGCATCAAGAGCGACGGAAACGATCTGACCACCAAGCAGTACCGCGTGACGGTCAACGGAACGGTCGTTTCCGAGACCGAGGATATCGGGGATCCCTTCAACAGCGCAGACTATCCGCAGCTTCTCGGAACGGCGGCTAATCGGAAATGCTTCCTTGTCCCCGTTTCGGCGCTGAAAAAGGGAGAGAACGAGATCAGGGTGGAGCAGACCTCCGGCGCAACGGTGACGATCAACTTCATCGATCTGATCATCGGCGCGAAATGAGCCGTGAAAACGCGAAATCCAAATTTATGGGAACCTCTAAAAATTAGTTCCCAGTATTAAATTTTGCGATTCAACAGCGAAAAAATGAAATCAGGGCGGCG
>CALWTY010000087.1 GCA_944384585.1 uncultured Clostridia bacterium
GAACAGATAGTCGGTGCGATGCCAAAGAGGATGAATCACATTGTCGGGGTCAAGGGAGACAAAGCAGATATGACAGGTTTTCGTCTGAGGCCAGGGCTTCCCCTGCTCGTTGATCTCGACTTCAAAGCCGTTGAGCGGCAAAAAGTCCTCCTCCGCCAGCTCGGAATGGGGAATATAGACGTCGTGATCGGTAAACGCCACGATGGAATAGCCCGCCTCCCTGTAGCTTTTTTTGATCTCCTCCACCGTCAGCCTTCCGTCAGAAAGCGTACTGTGACAATGGAGATTGGCCTTGTAAAAGGTCCCGTTCTCGGTAATCAGATGTTTTTTCATTTTCACCTCTCCGATTCCATCTTTTTTCGGTAAAACACCGATGTCCGATGATTGTAACATATTTTTTCCGAAAAGACAAGGGATTCCCCGAAAAACGGCGGAAAGTGTGCGGAGCATTTTCACTCTGTCGGATTTCGCGGAGCGCCGCCGTCAAACACTGTGAAAAAACACGGTTGCAAATCGTCTGCCGATATGGTATAATGTCACCGTTCGCCTATCGGGGCGTCCTCGCCGCAGGCAGGCCGCTTCGCAAGGAACGGGTGAGTTCGAGACCTTCCTCACCCCCGGAAGAGCAAATCCGCCGCCTTTCCCGGAAGAAGAAAACTAAAGGAGAAAGTATCATGAAAAGGAAAACCCTGTTTCTCACGCAAGCCGCCGTCATCGCGGCACTCTATGTCGTTCTGACCCTCGTGTCGGCCGCCTTCGGGCTTGACAAGCACGCCGTTCAGTTCCGCATTTCGGAGGCGCTGACCGTGCTGCCCTTTTTCACGCCGGCCGCCATCCCCGGTCTGTTCATCGGCTGTCTGCTCTCGAATCTGCTGGTCGGCGCGCTGCCCCCCGACGTCATCTTCGGCAGTCTTGCCACCCTCCTCGGCGCAGTCGGGACGTATTTCCTCGGCAAAAAGGTGAAGGGGCTCTCGGCGCTCCCGCCGATCGCCGCCAACACCGTGATCGTGCCGCTGGTTCTGAAATACGCCTATCATACCGAGGGAGCCGTCCCCTTCTTCGCCCTGACGGTCTTCATCGGAGAGTTTGTCTGCTGCGGCATCCTCGGCAGCATCCTGCTCTACACCGTACCGGATCGTCTTTTCAACGCCAAACAGCTTCCCGACCGCTGAAGCATCTCCTCCCGGCCGCCCTGTGCGGCCTTTTTCTGACGGCATGATCCCCGCCCTCTCCCGTGAAGCCGCATGGGAGGCGGGAGGCTCCGCGACGATCCCGGCAAAATAAGCAAAGGACGGCACGGTCTTTCGACCGTACCGTCCTTTCGGCTGCTCCCGCCTTCCGGCTGCCCCGAAGATCTCACTTCATGCGGGGCGGAATACCGGGGCGTTCTCCGTCCGGAAGAGGGAAACGCCGCCCTCCCGCCGCTGCTTTATTTTTCCGGCATGATCATGCCGTAGCCGCCGTTCTTGCGCTTATAGACCACAGCCGCGCCGCCGGTCTCGGCATTGCGGAACATAAAGAACTCATGCCCGATCAGATTCATCTGCAAAATCGCCTCCTCCGGCGACATCGGCTTCATGATAAAGGTCTTCTCTCTTATGTTAAAGGGCTCTTCATCCTCCCCATCGGTCTCCCCGGCGGATCGGAACGCCCCTTCCTTGAGTCTTTTTTCAAGGCGGGTCTTGTTTTTCCGGATCTGACGCTCGATGGTATCGACCGCCGTATCCAGCGCATTGTTGAAGGTCTGATCGGTCTCCTCGCTGCGATAGAGCGTGCCGCCGCTTGAGACGGTCAACTCCAGTCGCTCGGCGTTCTTTTCATGGCTGAGCGTGACGTACGCCACCGCATCATCCCTGAAATACTTGTCGAATTTCGTCAGCTTCTTCTGAATGATCTGCTTGAGGCTTTCTTCGACTTCCACACGACGCCCGATGATGTTGATCTTCATAAAAACGTTCCACCTTCTTTGGTATTTGCAGATTTTTCTTCTGCAAATATATTATACCACATATCGCGTGATTTGTCGACCCGTTTTTATAGAATTTATATAAATATTTTGTTAACGCGGGAAAGCATTCCGGAAGGAGATCGACCATTCGGTCAGCTCCCCCTCCGGCTCAAGCGTCAGCGTGACAGGGGAAGAGGAAGCGGGATCGTAGGCAGTGACGGTGTACGGCTCCCCCGGAACGGTGCGGGAGCGACCGGAAAGCGTTCGTGTTTCCTCCTCCCAGGACAGCTCCTCAAGATCGAAGGCGCCGCCGGTGATATGACGGCTCGTCGCCAGCAACTGCGGCCGTCCGAGCAGCCGACGGATCAGAAGAACCCGCGATTCGCAGGGACGGAGCTCCAGACTGATCCCATGGCGGATCCGTCCGAGAAAGCTGCCGCCCCACACATCGTAAACGAGGTACTCCTGCTCCTCCCGGAGCGCCAGCTCCCGGAACTCCAGCGTCCGGCTCACGGGGCGCCCGGTCAGATTGAAGACGTCGGCAAGGAGATAGTCGTCCCGGCGGGTGCGGACAGCGCAAAGGGTCAGAAGGGTCTCCCCCTCCTGCTCCCTGCTCTCAAGCAGCATCGGATGGGTATTCATCGGCGGGATCGCACGACGGATGACCGAGATCCGCTCGTCGGACAGCTCGCGCAGGTCGTCTCCGATGGTGATCGGCGTGCCGAGCAGGGCAAAGAGCGAAGCCCTCGAGACCGCCTGATCATAGGTATTGAACTCCTCGCGGACGACCAGATTGTCGGGATCGCAGTAGGTGACGATGTTGTGGAGCGGATAGAATTTCATCAGTCGCTTGACGCCCGATTCCATGAAATTCTCCCAGCTGAAGATATCCGCCCCGATCCGCGCCGCGTCAAAGAAATCGCTGTACAGCGTCAGATCGCGTCCTCCCTCCCCGTGGCAGGAAAGGAGGTAGACCTTGTCCCCGACGGTATCGCGCGCCTTCTTTACCACCGCCCGCATCGCCTGCTCTGAGGTCACGGAGGGGTCGTAGAAGTCGTCGTGATACTGATCGAAGTAATCCAGCGCCCGCGGGAGCGCGTCCCACTTGATCGCCTCGTAGCCCCACTCCTCCGACAACTGACGGAAGACGCGGGGGATAAACTCGTTCAGATAGGCGGGATGGGTCGGATCGAACCAATAGTCGCCGCACCAGGACGGCCGATGGATCAGCAGTGCGTCGGGATGCTCCTTCAGGAACTCGTTCTCCCGCACGTCGTGGGAAGCGCCGATCCAGATGCAGGGGACAAAGCCGTCCTCTTTGATGCGCTCCGCCACATAGCCGAGACCGTGCGGATACTTCTCCCGGTCGGGATGGAAGGTATCGAAGTCGCCGGTATAATCCCCGTAATTCTTGTGATACCATTCCCAGTCCACCCAGACGGCGTTTGCACCGTAGGCGGCGAGCTTTTCTCGCTGAATTGCCGAGTTGGCCAGCACCGATTCCTCGTTCGCCCCGAAGCGGACGGCATACCAGGTCATCCATCCGACGGGAGGGCGGGTGAAGACCGTGTCATTGTTCATCGGCTTATAGCGGAGGGCAAAGCGCTTCTCCATGATCCGCTTGGCGCAGCGAAGAGAAAAGCTCATGCAGCCCTCCGTCAGACGAACCGAGAAGGCATACGCCCCGCGGTCGTAGTCATAATGATAGCGCGGCGAGGAGGACAGCGTCATCAACGCATCGGTTTTGCGGTCAAAGAGCGAGTCGCAGTCGGCGGTCGCAGCCGGCCCGATCGCGCATCGAAGCCCCTTCGCCGCCGGGCAAGAGGAGACGGCAAAGGTATCGGTTTCGGGAGAATTCCCCCAAAGGGCGAGACCGCAGAGCTCGTAAAGATATCCGGGATCGCGTTCCGCCTCGACCGAGACCGCGGCCTCTTCCGCCGAGAGAACGACCCGCAGCGTCAAAAAGGGGAGCTCCTCCGGCCCTTCGGCAAAGCAAATCGAAAGGCCGTTGGAGTCAAGATGCTTTTCATGCGCGCAGAAGACCTGTGAGTAGTCGGCAGGAGTGATGATCCGCTCGACGTGGTTGAGATCCCGCGTGCGGATGCGGAATGTCATCTCCGAAAGGATCGCGCCGCGCTCCTCCTCTCCGATGGTCAGCGTGCGGGAGGGGGGATCAAAGCGAGCGTAATACTGCCGATAGTTGATGTAATGATAGGCCATGGTCTCTCCTCCGTCAATCGGATTAAGATTCTGAAAGCTCCACAAGCTGCAGCGAGGTGCCGAGATCCCGCACTTTGCGGAAGACGGGGCGCTCCTTCCCGGAGGTGTTCGGGGTATGCATGACGAAGGTCAGCTCCCCGTTCATCGTGGTAAAAAGCATTCCGTGGCCGCCGTCTCTGTCGGACAGCAGCACGGGATCATGCCGCCAGGTTCCGTAAAGAGTTCCGTCCTCCGAGTAGGCGGCAGCCTCGGCATAGCCCTTCTCGGTGAAGCTCGACCACAGAAGGAGCAGCCGTCCCGCCGAGGTGCGGTAGAGGAAGGGGCCGTCGGTCACATAGCAGGCATGTCCCTCCGACACCGTCTTCGGCCAGCCTGCGCTCGACGCCTTGAAGAGGACGACGGGCTCCCCTGCCGCTGCCGTCAGGTCGTCGGTCAGCGGCATGGCGCAGATCTCGCCGTCTCCGATCTGCGTCCACTCATGGCAGAAGACGATGCTGTGTTTCCCCTCCCCGTCGGTGTAGAGCGTGCCGTCGAGGCATTCCCAATCGGAGGGGGTG
>CALWTY010000088.1 GCA_944384585.1 uncultured Clostridia bacterium
TCTCTTCCGTCTCTCCTCTTCGCGTCTCTTCCGCGGCTCACGTATTATATCACTTCCTCTTTCGTTTGTCAAGGGGGAACGGCGATATTTTTTCAAATATTTTTTCGCCCTTCCATATTTTGTGCCGCCCCTTTCCCGGCCTCCATATTTCGTATTCTCCTCCAAAGTCCGTCTTGAAAAATGCGCTGCGATATGCTATAATGATCGGGAATCCAACCACAGAAAGGAAGCCGCCGTGGAACAATCAGAAAAGCTTCTTTCCCTGCTTCGGCAGGTCATCCGGGAGGACACCCTGAAAAAGATCGTCCTCAGCCGCCCCCTTGACCGAAGCGTTCTCCGGGCGGAATGCCGCCGGATCGCGCTGAAGGACGGCCCCCGTCTTCAGCTTGAGACCTTTACTGCCGACGGCAAGGCCTATCACCGCAATTTCACGCAGGAGGAGGCGGCGGAGGCGCTGCTTGCCGTATTTGACGGCTACCGACAGATGAACATCCTCACGACGGGCGGCGACGCGGAGGCTAAGCGCTCCTCCAAAGGAAAGCTCACCGTTCTCGGAGATCCCAAGGGCGGGGAGCGGGTCGCCCCTGCCCCGCATGACCGACGCAAAAAGCACATCCTGTCGGAAGGCACGCCCTGTGACTTTCTCATCGCCCTCGGCGTCTGTGATCCCGACGGGCGGGTCTATGACCGCAAGCGCTCGAAATTCCGTCAGATCGACCGTTTCCTCCAATATATAGAGGAGATCTTTCCGAGGCTTCCGCAGGAGGGCGTGCTGGAGGTGCTGGATCTCTGCTGCGGCAAAAGCTATCTCACCTTCGCCGCCTATTGGTATCTCACGGTCGTCAAGGGACGGGAGGTCTCGATGATCGGCGCGGACCGTAAGCCCGACGTCATCGGATTCTGCTCGGCGCTTGCAGAACGGCTCGGCTGGCAGGGACTGACCTTCCGCTGCTGCGACGTCTCCACCTTTCTCCCGGAGCGGAAGCCCGCGCTTGTGCTGTCGCTCCATGCCTGCGACATCGCCACCGATATCGTGCTGACCGCCGCCGCGCGGCTGGAGGCCGACGTGATCCTCGCCACCCCCTGCTGTCAGCATCAGCTCTTCTCCCAGGTCGATCTCACCTCGCCGCTCGGCAGGCAGCTTGCCCCGATTCTCGAGCATTCCCTCCTCAAGCAGAAATTCTGCGTCGCCCTGACCGACGCCCTTCGCTGCAAGCGCCTCCGCGCCTCCGGCTACGCCGTCGACGTGACGGAGCTGATCGACCCGGAGGACACGCCGAAGAACCTGATGATCCGCGCCGTCCGCACCCCGATGAGCCGGGAGGAGCGGGAGGAGGCGCTGGCGGAATTCCGCGCGCTTCAGGCGCTCTGCGGGACATCGCTCTTCGGAGGAGAGCCGACGCTCTGACGTCGGAGAAAGGACCGTATGATCATCGATTTTCACACCCACTGCTTCCCCGACGCGCTGGCGCCGCGGGCGCTTGCCAAGCTCTCTTCCGCCGCCGGCTCCCTCCCCTGCACCGACGGGACCGTTGCGGGAACGCTGGCCTCCATGCGCGCCGACGGCATCGCCCTCTCGGTCGTCTGCAACATTGCCACCAATCCCCGTCAGCAGCGCAAGGTCAATACCTTCGCCGCGACGGTAAACGACCGCTGCGCCTCCCTGATCGCCCTCGGCTCGGTCAGTCCCGACAGCGACGAGCTTGAGGAGGAGCTTGATTATCTGCTCGACCATGAGATCGGCGGGATCAAGATCCACCCGGAATATTCTTCCTATTATATTGATGAGCCGGCGTGGGAGCGCGTTTTTGCGGCCTGCGAGGAGCGGGGGATGTTCATCCTCACCCACGCCGGCTACGATTTCATCTCCCCCGACCGTATCGCCGTCACGCCCCGCCGCCTTGCCGCCGTACTCGACCGCCATCCCTCGCTGACGGTGATCGCCGCCCATCTCGGCGGGAACCGCCTCTGGGAGGAGGTCTGCGAGATTCTCTGCGGCAGGGAAAATCTCTTCTTCGACACGGCGCTGATCGCCCGTGAGGGGATCGATCCCGCGCTTGCGCGCTGCATCCTCGACCGCCACGGACATGACCGCATCCTCTTCGGCTCGGATCTGCCCTGGTCGGAGCCGCGGCGGGAGCTTGCCTTCCTGCGCTCCTTATCGCTGCCGGAGGCTTCGCTCCGCAAAATCCTCGGAGAAAACGCCGAAGCGCTGCTCCGGCGCTGAATAGCTTCCCCCCGTATCCCCCGACATCCGTCGAACCCTGTTTTAATAAGGAGGACTTCCATGAATACCCCGTCTTTCACCACCCGGATCGTCTCATCTCTCGAAAAGGTTCTTTTCACCGACCGCCCCGAGCAGCATCCCGCGCTCGACAGCCTGTCGGCGCTGCGCGGCGAAACGATCGACTTTCAGCTTCTGGTTCTCGACGAGACGCCGGGCGTCCTTTCAAGCCGCTGTCTGACCGTCGGGATCGAGGGGCTGCCCTTCCCCGCGGTCTGCCGTGAGGCAGCCTCCGTGCCGGCCGATCTGCCCGCCTACCGCCATGACACCTCGGTCGGGACGCCCTATTTTATCGAAAGCAAAAGCGGCTGCTATCCCGACCCGCTCCTCCCGATCGATAACGGAATGATCCACCCCGCCTTCGGCAGAACCTTCTCGCTCTGGATCACCCTCACGCCCGACCTGGCGGGAGACTACCCCGTCACCGTCACCCTCCGCGACGGCGATACGCTGCTCTCCTCCGATACCCTGCACCTCACTGTTCTCCCCGTCTCCCTGCCGGAGCAGGAGCTGATCTGCACGCAGTGGTTTCACTGCGACTGTCTTGCCGACTATTACCGTCTTCCCATCTTCTCCCCCGCGCATTGGCAGGTCATCTCCGATTATATGCGCTGCGCTGTTGAAAACGGCGTGAACTGCCTCCTCACCCCCATCTTCACCCCGCCCCTCGACACCGAGGTGGGAGGGGAGCGCCCGACGGTGCAGCTGATCGGCGTGACGGTCCGGGAGGACGGCTATGCCTTCGATTTCTCGCTTTTGAAGGAATGGCTCGCGCTTGCGCAAAGGAACGGCGTCCGCTATTTTGAGATCTCCCATCTCTTCTCGCAGTGGGGCGCGGAATTCGCCCCGAAGATCGTCGCGGAGCGGGACGGTCGGCTTTGCCGCATCTTCGGGTGGGATACCCCCGGCACGGAGGGGGAATATCCCCGCTTCCTCTCCTGCCTCCTGCCGGAGCTGACGGCGTTTCTGCGGGAGGCAGGCGTGCTGGACCGCTGCTTCTTCCATATCTCCGACGAGCCGAACGAGCAGCAGCTGGAGGGCTATCGCAAGGCCAAGGCCATCGTCGCGCCGTATCTTGAGGGCTGCGCCGTCATCGACGCGCTCTCCGCGGTGGAATTCTACCGAAAAGGCATAATCTCCACCCCCATCCCCGATCTCAACAAGCTGGAGAGCTTCCTTGACGAGCCGATCGGACAGCGCTGGACCTACTACTGCTGCGCGCAGTGGGACAGAGTCTCCAACCGCTTCCTCGCCTATCCCTCCTCCCGGAACCGCATCCTCGGCGTTCAGCTTTACAAATACGGGATCTCCGGCTTCCTGCAGTGGGGCTTCAATTTCTGGTACAGCAAGGGCTCTCGCCGCCTGATCAATCCCTTCCTCTCGCAATCGGGGGAGCGCTGGGTGCCGAGCGGTGATGCCTTCGTCGTCTATCCCGGAGAGGACGGGAAGCCGCTGGAGTCGCTGCGGCTGCGGGTCTTTCACGAAGCGATCCAGGATATTGCCGCCCTCTCCCTCTGCGAAAAGCTGGTGGGACGGGAGCGGGTCACGGCGCTGATCGATGAGATCGCGGGGGGCGAGGTGACCCTGCGCTCCTATCCCGCCGAATCCTCCTATCTGCTGAAGCTCAGAGAGGAGGTCAACCGCCTCATCGCCTCCGCCCTCTGACGGATTTCCACACGGCATTCTCATGCCGATGATTATTGGTGAGGTCAAGCGCTATCTCCGCGACAACAACAGCATCCGCGTGAGCCGCTCGGTACGGGATTTAGCCTATCACGCCCTGCAGACGCGCGAGGAGCTTTCCCGCCGGACCGGGAGTGAGCCGACGGTGGGGGAGATCGCCGCCTGCATGAGCGAGCGTGGCGATCCTCACAGCGAGGAGGAAATCTCCTCGGCGCTTGAGGCGATCTCCGAGCCGGTCTCCCTCTACGATCCCGTCTACGGCGACGGCTCCTCCTCCGATTCCGTCTATGTGATGGATCAGATCAGCGATCGTTCCGGCGGGGAGGAGCTATGGCTTGAAAATATCGCCCTGCGCGAGGCGCTCAAGCAGTTGAGCGAACGGGAAAAATCGATCCTCGCCATGCGCTTCTACAAGGGCAAGACCCAGATGGAGATCGCGGCGGAGATCGGGATCTCGCAGGCGCAGGTCTCGCGGCTGGAAAAGGGCGCGCTGGAGCGGATCCGCAAGCAGCTCTGACCGCCCCGCGTCAAGATCTCCCGACAAGTCCAAAGGAACCCAACGGCGTCGCGCCCGCGCGGCGCCGTTGTTCTGCGCCCGTTCCGGCGGGAGCGCGCGGGCGCGGAGGCCTGCGGCGGTGGGTGCAAAAGCCGGAGCGGGCGGTCAAGGATGCGAAAATCCCGCTTCGGAGAAGATCGGTGCGGGCGAAAGCATGAAAGCGCGGACACGGAGGCCTG
>CALWTY010000089.1 GCA_944384585.1 uncultured Clostridia bacterium
ACGGGTCGCGGGGATAACATTCTCCGCCGCCGCAGAGAGGGCTTGGGGGAGGAGCGCGCGGCGGGCTGCGGCAAAAAAACGAAGATGTCGCGATGCATACTTGATTTTTCGGAGGAATATGCTATAATGGATAGAGAATCAAACGCAACCAAGCTGTCGGCAACGGCGGCGAAGCCGTGGAAAAGGAGATGAATCGAATGGATCTGCTGAAAAAGCTATGGCCCACGCCCTTTCAGGTCAAGCCGAAGGACATCGCCTCGCTTCTGATACAGGGGGTGATCTTCCTTGTCGTCTGTGCGGTGGTCGGCTGGTTGATCGGAATTCTGGCGGGAATCCCGATTGTCGGGCTGATCTTCGGCCTTGTCGGAGCGCTGCTTGAGATCTACGGCCTTGTCGGGATCGTGCTTTGCATTCTGAGATATTTTGACGTTGTGAAATGACGGAACATAATGCGATGCCGCGGAAAGGAGTCATCCTTTCCGCGGCATTTCCGTCTGAAGAAGGACGCCCTGACGCGGCTTGACAGAGGCAGCAAAGCATGATATACTGATAAAAAAGGGCAGGCCGCGCAGCGTGCCGCCCGATGAACCGGGGGGCAGTTCAATGCTGGAAGCAATTCAACTCAGTAAAACCTATAAGCCGAAAAAGGGCGTGCCCGTCAAGGCGCTGGATCGGGTCAGCCTCCGCTTCCCCGACACCGGCATGGTTTTTCTGCTCGGAAAATCGGGAAGCGGAAAATCCACCCTGCTGAATCTGCTCGGCGGGCTTGACCGCTGTGATCGGAACGGCGGGGAGATCATCATCAAGGGGGTCTCAAGCCGTACCTTCCGGCAGCAGCACTTTGACTCCTATCGGAACACCTACGTCGGTTTTATTTTTCAGGAATACAACGTGCTGGAGGAGTTCACCGTCGGCGCCAATATCGGGCTGGCGCTGGAGCTTCAGGGCATCCGCGCGGACAGCGGGAGAATCAACGAGATTCTCCGGGAGGTCGACCTGGAGGGCTACGGCGCAAGGCGGCCGAATGAGCTGTCGGGCGGACAGAAGCAGCGGGTCGCCATCGCAAGGGCGTTGGTCAAGAATCCCAAGATCATCATGGCGGACGAGCCGACCGGTGCGCTCGATTCCAAGACGGGACAGCAGATCTTCGATACCCTGAAGCGACTCTCCCGCGATAAGCTGGTGATCGTCGTCTCTCACGACCGCGAATTCTCGGAGCGGTATGCCGACCGCATCATCGAGCTGGCTGACGGGCGGGTGATCAGCGACGTGGAGTATGACGGCAGCGCGTCGGAGGCGCGGGAGGAGGGGCTTTCCTTTCAGGGCGACACCGTCGGGCTTCCCGCAGGCTATGAGCTGACGGAGGCGGATCGCCTCGCCATCAACGAGTATATCAGGGAGTACCGCGAGGGGCGGGTCAGCCTTCGGTTTACGACGGGGCAGGACAGACCGCGCTTCCGTCCGACCGACCCCGACGCGATCGTGAGCCGCTCAGACGAGCCCTTTCGTCCGATCCGCTCGAAGCTGCCGCTCAAGCCCGCCTTCAAAATCGGGGCGAGCGGCCTGAAGCACAAAAAGATCCGCCTGATCTTCACGATCTTCCTCTCGGTCATCTCCTTCACGCTCTTCGGGCTGGCAGATACCCTCGCCGCCTACGATCACGTTTCGGCCTGCACCTCCTCGCTGCTCGATTCCGACATTTCCTACGCCAGCTTCCGTAAATCGGTGCTGCAGGAGGATGGGGAAGAGGAGCTCTATTACCGGGACGGCTGCCTGCTCGACGACGGGGATCTTGCCGCGATCCGGGAGCGTACCGGGGTGTCCGTGAAGGGGGTCTATGCACCGCAGGATGCCCTTTGGCCGGCGAATTCCGACGCGGGAAAGCTCAGCGTCATACACTCAGAGCGCCTCTCCGGCTTTGTGGAGTCCTCCCGGGAGGAGCTGGAGGAGATCGGCTATCCTCTGATCGCGGGACGCTATCCCGCCGCCGTGCCGCCCGATGGAGAGCTGCGGGAGCTGGCGATCACCACCTATTTCGGGCAGAGCCTCCTTGACGCGGGGCTGATCGATCCCGACAGCGGAGAGACGCTGACGCTCACCGGCTTTGACGGGCTGATCGGTCGGACGCTGCTCCTCGGCGGTCAGCGCTTTGAAATCACAGGCGTGTTCGACTGCCGCTTCCATTGGGCACGATATCAGCCGCTCGCGGAGATGCAGCAGATGGTGGAGGAGGGGCTGACGCCGGAGCCGGATGAGCAGCTCCGCTGTTTCCTTCTCTCTCAGGAGCTGGATTACGAGCAGACCTTCAGCCTCTGCTCGATGGGCTTCGTCGGAGAGGGCTTTGTCCGGCAGCAGACGGAAGCCGCCCCTCGGATGATCCTGCTTCATAACGCCGAATGGCTGAATACCTCCGACCCCGAAAGCACGATCATGATTGAAATGCCGGTGAAGCAGATGATCCTTTTTCCGGAGTTGAACCGCGAGGATGCGGTCTGGATCGGAGAGGAGCGGGATGTCCTTGCCGAAGACGAGATTCTGCTGCCGTTCGGTGCCTTCTATTTCTCCCAGACATCGGAGGGAACGGAGCAGACCGATCCGGCAGAAGCGGCCGGGGCGCTGGCTGCGCAGCTTGCGGAGCCGCATGAGGTGACGCTGTATCTTTACGACCGCGCAGCGGGAAAAACGGTGCAGAAAGCGCTGAAGATCGTCGGCTTCACCGTGACCGAACAGGGAAGCCTCCCCTCCGACTGCATCATCGGGTCGGCGGCTTTGGCGGAGTCGCTGGCAGGGGAGACGGAGACGGGCGTTTATTCCTACGCCGTCGGCGTGATGCCGCAGAGCCGCGCCGAGGTCAGACGGGTGGTCGCCTCCTCCTATGACATGGGGCAGCCGGTTCTCTACCGTCTCAGCAATCCCGTCACCTATGAGCTGGACATGACGACCGACGGCATCGAGACGGTGGCGAAGGTATTTCTCTATATCGGGCTGGGCTTTGCCCTGTTTGCGGCGCTGATGCTGTCAAACTTCATCGGCACCTCGATCGCCTATAAGAAACAGGAGATCGGTATTCTCCGCGCCATCGGCTCGCGCTCAAACGATGTGTTCCGTATTTTCTTTGCCGAGAGCTTTCTCATTGCGATGATCAATTTCCTGCTTTCCTCTGCAGCGGTCGGAATCATCGCCGCTGCGCTGAACGACTCGCTGAAGCAGAGCGCGGGAGTGCTGATCACGCTGCTCTCCTTCTCGCTGAGGCAGGTGGGACTGCTTCTGGCGGTCAGCCTCGGCGTGGCGTTTTCAGCCTCCTTCCTGCCGGTCAGAAGGATTGCCGCCAAGCGCCCCATCGACGCCATCCGAAACCGATAAGCCCCGATCAGGATCCGTAAAAAGGAAAGGAGACCGCTATGGCTGTTACACCGGAAGGCATTCGGATCACAGAGACCGAAACTGCCGATATCATGACCAAATCCTCTCTTCCGGTAGGAGGATATTCCGTCAACCCCTATGTCGGATGCACCCATGCCTGCCGCTATTGCTACGCTTCCTTCATGAAGCGCTTCACGGGACATACCGAAGAGTGGGGAAGCTTTCTTGACGTCAAGCGGTGGCCGCCGCTGAAGCATCCGGAGCGCTATGCAGGGAAGCGGGTGGTGATCGGATCGGTCACCGACGGCTATCTGCCGCAGGAGGAATTCTTCCGTAATACAAGAAAGCTGCTGGAGCAGCTCCGCGGCAGCGGCGCGGAAATCCTCATCACCACCAAATCCGATCTTGTCCTGCGGGATCTGCCCCTCCTGAAGGAATTGGGAAAGGTCACCGTCTCCTGGTCGATCAATACGCTGGATGAGGAATTCCGCCGCGATATGGATTCCGCCGTCAGCATCAAGCGGCGGCTTGCCGCCATGAAGACGGTATACGATGCGGGCATCAGGACCGTCTGCTTTGTTTCCCCCGTCTTCCCGGGCCTGACCGATATCGAGGCGATCTTCCTTGCCGCCAGGGATCGGTGCGATCTCTTCTGGCTGGAAAATCTGAATCTGCGAGGGGGATTCCGAAAGACGATTTTCGATTACATTGCCGAAAAGCACGCCGATCTGCTGCCGCTCTACGAGGAGATATACAAACGGAAGGACAGACGGTATTTTGCCGGGCTTGAGCAGCGGGCGAAGGAGATGGCGGCGCAGTACCGATGCCCCTTTGTCGATAACGAGCTTCCCTACGGAAGAGCCGAGCCGGGACATCCCGTGATCGTGAATTATTTCTATCACGAGCAGATCCGCGGCTCGGACAACACGGGAAAACGTTGCCTGCCGAAGTCGGAATAAAGCCCCCCGACTGTCGGCGGGGAGGAGAAAAACAAAAACAGCCCCGCGAAGGCTTGAACAAGTCCGTTAAAAACGGACAATAGACAAAAGCCCCCTTGATGTGGTAGAATAAAAATACCATATCAAGG
>CALWTY010000090.1 GCA_944384585.1 uncultured Clostridia bacterium
CACGCTATCTCCCCTTCGCCGCACAATATCCCTGTCGCCGCTCCGCGTCATCCCCCCTTCGCGGTACAATATCCCTGTCCGCCATCCCATCCCCCCACCCCCAAGACAAGGGTTTTGGGGGCGTGGGGGGCTTTTCCCTAAAAAGCCCCCCGCAGCGCGTCCCCATCACGCTATCTCCCCTTCGCCGCACAATATCCCTGTCGCCGCTCCGCGTCATCCCCCCTTCGCGGTACAATATCCCTGGCCGCCATCCCATCCCCCCACCCCCCAAGTCAAGGGTTTTGGGGGCGTGGGGGGCTTTTCCCTAAAAAGCCCCCCGCAGCGTGTCTCCCCATAGCCTCCCCATAGCGTATCCCGCGCGTTTTTTGCATGAGGGTGTCTTGACTTTTAGGGAAAGAGATGATATAATAGAGGCATAACACAATGGAAGAAGGAGAGCGAACGATGAAGCATATCACGAGCCTCAGAACGCGCAGCCTCTGCGAGAGCGCGAAGAACGGCGGATGCGGCGAATGCCAGACCTCCTGCCAGTCGGCCTGTAAGACGAGCTGCGGCGTGGCGAATCAGAAGTGCGAGAACACGACGGACAAGAAATAAGCCGGCGGGCGCTGCGGCGAACCGGAAAGGGGAGCGGCGGCTGATTCGAACCCGGATATGGCGCGGCGGGACGCCGGAGACGGCGCGCCCGAGGGGGCTGAAGCATCTTTGCGGCAGTCCTCTTTTTCTTGCCGAATAACAGGAGAAGGAGCGAAAATATGATACATCAATACCGGCAGGGCGGGCTGAATATCGTGACGGACGTATGTTCCGGCTCGGTCCATGTGGTGGACGAGCTTGCATATGAGGCGATCGCGCGGTACGAGAGCTGCGGCAGAGAGGAGCTGACGGAGGAGCTGGCGGCGCGCTTTGCGGAAAAAGGGATCGGCAGAGAGGAGATCGGGGAGTGCCTTGATCAGATCGAGGCGCTGAAGAAGGAGGGCAGACTCTTTGCCCCCGATACCTTCGCGCCGGAGGCGGGAAAGCTGAAGGAAAAGACGGCGGGCGTGGTCAAGGCGCTCTGCCTCCATGTCGCGCACAGCTGCAATCTGACCTGCTCGTATTGCTTCGCGGGACAGGGACGATACAGCGGGGAGAGGGCGCTGATGTCCTATGAGGTCGGGAAGCAGGCCCTCGATTTCCTTGTCGCCCATTCGGGAAGCAGACGAAACCTGGAGGTCGATTTCTTCGGCGGAGAGCCGCTGCTCAATTTCGATGTCGTCAAGCGGCTGGTCGCTTATGCCCGAAGCATCGGGAAGGAGGCGGGCAAGGTGTTCCGCTTCACCCTGACGACAAACGGGATGCTCATCGACGACGAGGTCATCGAATTCTGCAACCGCGAGATGAGCAACGTCGTGCTGAGCCTGGACGGACGGAAGGAGATCCATGACCGCTTCCGCGTCGACTTCGCAGGACAGGGAAGCTGGGAGAAAATCGTCCCGAAATTCCAAAGGCTGGTGGAAAAAAGGGGCGGGAAGAATTACTATATGAGGGGCACCTTCACCCACGCCAATCCCGATTTCCTGCGCGATATCGAGACGATGCTCCGGCTCGGCTTCACGGAGTTGAGTATGGAGCCGGTGGTGTGCAGTCCCGATGACCCCTCGGCGCTGACGGAGGAGGATGTCAAGATCGTCATGCGGCAGTATGAGGAGCTGGCCGAGCTGATGCTGCGGAGGGAACGGGAGGGCAGACCCTTCACCTTCTATCACTATATGCTCGACCCGGAGGGCGGCCCATGCCTCTATAAGAGGATCTCAGGCTGCGGCTCCGGAACGGAATATATGGCGGTCACCCCGTGGGGCGACCTGTATCCCTGCCATCAGTTCGTGGGGGAGGAGGCATTCTGCCTCGGCAATATCCGGGACGGCGTGACCAATACCGCGCTGCGGGAGGAGTTCAGGGCCGTCAATGTCTATGCGCGCCCGGAATGCGCCGATTGCTGGGCAAAGCTCTATTGCTCGGGCGGCTGCGCCGCCAATGCGTATCATGCCGCAGGGCGGATCACGGGGATCTATGAGAGCGGATGCGCGCTGT
Source organism: uncultured Clostridia bacterium (assembly GCA_944384585.1). Classification (GTDB taxonomy): domain Bacteria; phylum Bacillota; class Clostridia; order Oscillospirales; family CAG-272; genus Colimorpha_A. The sequence goes on from CALWTY010000090.1 coordinate 2,074, forward strand.
TCCGCAAGAGGATGGAGTGCGCGATCTATCTGGCGGCGGCGCGGGCGGTCGACGATGGAAACGCCGATTCTTGAGTTTGTCGCCGCGTATGCGGCAAGGGAGCAGACCCGCCTGCATATGCCGGGGCATAAGGGGAGACGGGTGCTGGGGCCGGAGGCGCTCGATATCACCGAAATCGGAGGCGCCGATCACCTGTATCCCGCAGAGGGGATCATCAGAAGAAGCGAGGAGAACGCCGCGCGCCTCTTCGGGAGCGGGAGAACGCTCTATTCGGCGGAGGGCTCGTCGCTGTGCATCCGCGCCATGCTCCTCCTTGTCAGCCGGCTGGCGGCGCGGAAGGGAAGGCGCCCGCGGGTCATCGCGGCACGCAATGTCCATAAGAGCTTCCTCAGCGCCGCTGCCCTGCTCGATATCGATGTCGTGTGGATCATGCCGGAGGAGGAGGGGCTGATCCGATGCCCCGTGCGGAGGGAGACGCTGGCGAGGCGGATCGGGGAATCGGAGGCCGATGCCGTATGGCTGACCTCCCCCGATTATCTCGGCTGCCTTGCCGATGTCGGGGAGCTCGCGGCGCTGTGCCGGGATCACGGGCTGCCCCTCCTCGTCGATAACGCCCACGGCGCGTATCTGCGATTCCTGCCGGAGGATCGGCATCCCCTGACGCTGGGGGCGGATCTGTGCTGCGATTCGGCGCATAAGACCCTGCCGGTGCTGACGGGCGGCGCGTATCTTCATGTCGGGCGGAACGCCCCCCCGCTCTTCGCGGAGGAGGCGGAGGAGGCGCTCGCGAGCTTTGCCTCCACCAGCCCGTCGTATCTGATCCTGCAGTCGCTCGACGCAGCGAACGCGATGCTTGCCGGCAGCCTGCCGGGGCAGCTTGCCGAAACCGCGGCGCGCGTCGGGGAAATGAAGGAGCGCCTGCGCGCAAAAGGGATCCCCCTCGTCGGACAGGAGCCGCTCAAGCTGACCCTCGCCCCCAAGCGCATCGGCTATACGGGCGTCGAGGTGGGGGAGCTCCTGGCGGAGCAGGGTATGATCTGTGAGTTTGCCGATCCCGATTTCGTCGTGATGATGCTTGCGCCGGCGATCGGAGTGGAGGCGATGGCACGCCTGGAGCGGAGCCTGACAGCGCTGCCCGTCGGACAGCCGATCGAGGAGCGCCCCCCGCGGATCGGCGCAGCAGAGCGCGTGATGACGATGAGGGAAGCACTGTTTGCCCCCTCCTGTACGGCTGCGCCGGAGGAGGCGGAAGGAAAGGTGCTGGTCTCGGCGGAGGTGAGCTGCCCGCCGGCCGTGCCAATCGCCCTGCCGGGAGAACGCCTCACACGGGCGCATCTCGACGCGTTTGCCTATTACGGGATTTCCTCCTGCCGCATCGCGCGGGAGTAGCCGCAGGCGGAACATATCGGAGCGGCGCAAAAAAACGCCCCGCCCCGCGAAGCGAAACAGAATGTACCCGCATCGCGAAGACGAAGCACGATGCCGCGACCGTGCCTCAAAAGCGCGGCCGTTTTTGCATCCCACCGCCCCGCCGACCCATGCTCACCCCCCAAGACAAGGGTTTTGGGGGGCGTCCCCGCCGTACAACGGCATCCCGCCGTGGCATCGAGTAAGCCCAC